>JAUXRP010000015.1 GCA_030681675.1 Candidatus Planktophila sp. | reverse complement strand
TCGCAGTGAGGATTTAGTTAGGGGTGTGACATACGCAACGCTCATGGTGAGCAATATCTCTTTAGTCCTGGCGAACCGATCTAGGAATCTACCTATTAGCCTATGCAGTGTGAAGGCATCTGAGCTCGAGAGCGAAAGGTCGGCGATAGTCAGCGGACTCACTCTCAATATCATGAGCACTCGCTTAATCTCCTTGGGAATCCGAAAAGGAGTCCATATCCAGAAACTTCGCAAAACGACTGGCGGAGGAATCCTGTTTCGGGTCGAAGACCATCGCGTTGTCCTTCATAAGAGTTTGGCTGAACTCGTTGAAGTTCGTGAGGAAGCCTAATTGTGCTCTGAGTGCAAGAACGTAGTTCATGGCTCAGTTCTTGAAGATCGCAAGAATCCAGTAGTTGCGGTAGTTGGTCGCTCAAACGTCGGCAAGTCAACTCTCTTTACACGAATCTCCGGCGTTCATCGCAAAATGGGAAATTGGCCAGCGACGACTGTTGAGGTGGGAAGCGCGGAAGTTTCTATCAATGGAGACGACCTTACCCTGTTAGATTTACCAGGCATCGCTTCGATTCATCCAGTTTCACCAGATGAAGTTCTTGCCGTCGATATTCTTAAAAATGGTAAGCCAGATCTCGTTTTATTTATCATTGACTGCGCAAGTATGGCTCGTTGCCTCTTCTTGCTTTCGGAACTTATTGAACAGGGAGAAAAAGTTCTCGTTGCTCTTTCAATGAATGACGTAGCCCAACGACGAGGCATTGATGTCTCCACGCAAAAGTTAAGCGCTGAACTAGGATTGCCAGTCGTAAAAGTTAATCCTCGCAAAAATGAAGGCATTGAAGAACTAAAGAGTGCAATTACCGCGAACTTAGGTCTTTCACAGAACCCAGTATTGATTTCCTTTAACTCCATTGAAGAGCGTGTTGATTGGGTTCACTCAATTACTCAAGCAGTAACTACTAAGCACGTTGCCAAAAAATCTCTGTCAGATAAATTTGACCGCATCTTTATATCGCCCATCCTTGGACCACTTGCACTTCTGACGATTTTATGGCTTGTCTTTCAAGGCACAACAACATTTGCTGCACCGATGCAGGATTGGCTAGATATTGCAATAAACCAGAAGTTTGGCTCATTTGTTTCCGCTCAATTAGGCAGCAATGCGATTATTAATGGCTTGGTTGTTAATGGCATCTTGGCTGGCGTCGGTCTCTTACTTACTTTCCTGCCGGTAATGTCAGTGATGTTTTTCTTCTTGAGCTTTTTGGAAGACTCTGGATATATGGCTCGAGCAGCAGTTGTTGCTGATCGCATCATGCGCTTTGCTGGCTTACCAGGGCGTGCAATTTTGCCTATGTTGGTTGGCTTTGGTTGCAATGTGCCAGCAGTTAGTGCGACTCGAGCATTAAGTGATGCTCGGCACCGCCTTATTGCAGGTTTAGCTGTGCCGTTTACAGCTTGTTCGGCTCGTCTTGCAGTCTATGTATTCGTAGGAACTATCTTCTTCAGTAACAAAGCTGGCAGCGTAATCTTTGCGATGTACCTCATCTCAATCTCACTTGTCATCGGTTTTAGTTTTATATTTAAGAGTTTATTTGCAACAGATGCTCCTCGCGAACCTCTTTTAATTGAACTTCCACCTTACAAGCTTCCAACGTCAATGCTCATTGTCTCAGATGCATGGTTGCGAGTGAAGGGATTCTTGCGAGAAGCAGGTGGCATAGTCATCATTACAGTTATTGCAGTTTGGGCGCTGATGGCTATTCCATTCTCGAGTGGCTACTCATTTGGAGAAGTTCCAGTGGAAAGGAGCGCTTATGGTTCACTCTCTAAAGCTATCTCACCGATATTTGCACCAGCTGGTTTTGGTGATTGGCACACCACGGGTGCGCTCGTTACAGGATTTGTTGCAAAAGAAGTTGTAATCTCTTCTTGGGCACAGAACTATGCCGTAGATGCGGGAAGTGATGAAACTCAGCGCGAATCATTGGGTAAATTGCTCATGCGGGATTTCGAAAAATCTAGTGGTGGTGCAACTTTCCCTGCAATTTGGGCGTTCCTAGTCTTTCTCACGGCATACACCCCTTGTGTTGCGACAATTGGTGCGCAGAAAAAAGAGTTTGGTACAAAGTGGGCGCTAATTGGAGTGGGACTTCAACTTGCTATTGCTTGGATTCTGGCAGTTGCAATCTTCCAAATCGGTAGGTTTTTTGTATGAGCATGAAGGCATTAGATCGCGTCCGTGATGCCCTTTCAATGGGCGCTTCAACTCGCAAAGAGATAAGAGTATTAACCGGTTTTGATGAAGGGATTGTTGATCTCTGCGTGGATCTGTTAATTAATAATGGCGAAATCAAACCAACAGATATAAAGGGTGCGTGCACGATAGGTGGTTGTAATAGTTGTGCCGAGTACAATTCCTGCAACAAAAGCTTTGATTGAAATGAGAAAGGTTGATTTAGTACTCTTAGAAAGAGCCTACTTAGGTACTTAGACAATAATTGCCATTGCGATAGTGAATTTCATGCCCAATGGTTCACCAGACTCTCATAATTTTGCGAAATTCAACGACACTAAGACCAGCCAAAGTTATAAATACGAAGAAGACTAAATTTACAAGAGGAAAACCAGGGTCATCAGCATTTACAAAAATTACAATTAACCAGGCAAAAAATGAAACCCAAACTATGGCAATTATTCGAATTATTATGGTCAAAATCGGAACCGTCTCAGAAGTAAAGAATGTTCCATTCTCTGCCTTTGACACGAGTTTCCAAATACACACGAGCACAAATTCAAGTGCCAGAAACCATAAGAAAAACAAAACCGTCAAGGGCCATCGAAGTGGCGCATCTGTCGGGTTAACTTCGGCCATATATCGAAATTGCCCTGGGAATGACAAGGTTTGCAGCACAATAAGAAAAAAGAAGAAAACAAGAATAGATAATTTTAGAATTGTTGCAATTGGCAGTTTTTCAAGCATCATTAAACCTGCAATCTACATCTCGGATCCAGCAACTTCGGTGGGTTTGTAAAACTACACCTTTGGACTCAATTACTCGTTGCAACACTTAGATGAATTCGCCCTCGAGACATCACATGGTGGAGCTGAGGGGATTTGAACCCCTGACCCCCTGCATGCCATGCAGGTGCGCTACCAGCTGCGCCACAGCCCCAACTTATTGAGAAGATGCAAACCTTACCGCATGAATTACGGGGCAGTCGCGCCGCTTTCTTCGCCATAGACAGGCTCTGGAATTGAACCGGCGTTATGCTCCATTAAATTCCATTGACGCGGATTGCGTTCAAGGATTGACCATGAAGCATTTGAAAGTCCACCGATCACACCCCAGTGCGTAAGTGGAAGTTGTAAAAGCTGACCTAAAACACAGCGCGCAGTACCACCATGAGTGGCGACAATTAAAAGTTGATTGCTCTTTCCTTCGAGCTCTCTATTTATTACTCCAACGGCACGATCGGCGACTTCACTGCGCTTTTCACCAGTTGTTCCAGCAGGATTATCATCGCCATCTATCCAACGAATAAAGTTTTGAAAATCTTCGGCGCGATTTTCCGCACCTGTTTTCCCCTCCCACATGCCGCCATTTGTTTCGCGTAAGTTTTCATCGGTTCTGACGCTAAGACCGACTAAATCTGCTAACGCCTGAGCAGTATCGCGCGCACGTCCTAAATCACTCGAAATAATTGCAGTGGGATTCATGCCGGCCAAAATTTCAGCGGCATGTTTGACTTGATAGCGACCAACATCATTGAGTGGAATATCGGAGTGACCTTGGAAGCGATTGACCATATTCCAATCGGTCTGTCCGTGACGCCACAAAACTACGCGATTACCGGCCATTTACTACGCTGGCTTTCACGGCATCTAACTCAATTATTGGGCAATCATTCCACAGTCGATCGAGCATGTAATATTTTCGAAGTTCGGTGCTCTGAATATGCACAACTAAATCTGAGTAGTCGAGGAGAATCCACTCAGCACCTTTTTCGCGACGCGCAGGCTTTTCTCCGATTGCGATTAACTGGCGTTCAACTTCGTCGGCGATTGAATCGACCTGAGCAACATTTTGTCCCGTAGCAATTAAGAAAACTTCACTGAGGACTAACTGATCAGATAAGTCAATCGCGATGAGATCCGTACCGATTTTCTCAACTATTGCAGCAGCAGCTACTTGAGTGATTTCGAGGGTGCGTGCGCTAATTGTCATAGAGCTTATTCTCGCTTATAAATGCGGCAACGATTTCCGGTACATCTGCGCTCAAACCTGTGCGAACTTCGGAGGCAGAGACATCAAGTGCTTCTATATCAATGCCGTGTTGAGCAAAACCCGGCCGATTTATACAGATAATCGACGTTAGTTTATGAAGCTCATCGGCCCGATGCCACTGATCAATCTTTGAATATGCATCCGAACCCATGATCAGAAAAATCTCATCTTCAGGATGCGCGTTACGGATCGCTTCAACTGTATCTATTGCATAACTAGGACCGTCGCGCAGAATCTCAATGGGATTGACTTCTATGTGCTGTGAAATGCTTGTGGGAAGTGTTGAAACTGCAAGTTCGCACATTTTTCGTCGATCCGAGCCAGATGCAATAGGGCTGTGCTCTCTCAGCAATGGTTGGCCGGCGGGAACAAGGATCAATTGATCAATGATTTTCTTCTCAATAAGTTGGGAAATAACCTTCAAATGACCATTGTGAATCGGATCGAAAGTCCCGCCATAAATTCCTACTCGGGACAAATTAATCCCGGTCTAAGCGCAACGCTAAATATAGAAATATCGAGAGTATTGCGAAAGTTACAACACCATAAGCAATAGCTGGCATTGGTAATTCTCGAAGATTTTCTGCGGCGAGGTTAATCATGGCACAAATCCTACTACGAGCCTGCGAGCAATTCTTTAAATCTCATCTCATCAATGATTGGAACGCCCAATTCTTGAGCCTTAGCTAACTTAGAACCGGGCTCGATACCGACCAAGAGATAGTCGGTCTTCTTTGAGACCGCTGAAGCCGCTTTGCCGCCATGAGCCGTGATCGTTTCGGCGATTGAATCTCGGGTGTAACTCTCTAATCCCCCAGTTACTACAAAAGTTAAACCTGTAAGAGTTTGCCGATTTTGCGCAATTGTCTCGGCCTTAACGCGTACCCCAGCTGCTGCCCACTTGCGAATAATTTCTCGGTGCCAATCCAGTGCAAACCACTCGATGATGGATTCGGCAATTGTGGTGCCAACGCCATCGATTTCGGCAAGTTCGGCCGCCGTTGATGAAGCGATCTTCTCTATTGAACCGCAGTGAGTTGCAAGAGCCTGGGCAGCAGTTGGCCCCACGTGTCGAATTGAGAGTGCAACTAAAATTCGCCATAAGGGAGCGCTCTTTGCTTTTTCAAGTGCGGCTAGAAGTTTTTCAACATTTAATCCCAGTTCGCCATCTTTTTTAGTAAAGAAATCAGATGTAGCTAACTTTTCTTTATCCACGTCAAAGAGATCGGATTCATCGGTAATAATTCGTGCATCAAGTAGAGCCGTAGCTGCCTCATATCCTAAAACATCGATATCAAGGGCTGCGCGTGAGCCGATGTAATAAAGACGCTCACGAAGTTGGGCAGGACAACTTTGTGCGTTAGGACAGCGAATATCTACATCGCCCTCCGACATTGCACGCAGCGCAGATCCGCACTCCGGACAGTGCGTTGGCATTACAAATGCGACTTCACTGCCTGTGCGTCGCTCAACTACTGGTGCTAAAACTTCAGGAATCACATCGCCGGCTTTGCGAATTACGACAACATCACCGATTAAAACTCCCTTGCGCACAATCTCAGAAGCGTTGTGCAAAGTTGCATTAGTAACTGTTGAGCCGGCGACTTTAACGGGCTCCATAAAAGCAAAAGGCGTAACCCGTCCCGTACGCCCAATGCTCACTTTTATATCGAGTAATCGAGTCGTGACCTCTTCAGGAGGATATTTAAATGCAATCGCCCATTTAGGCGCGCGCGATGTAAAACCTAAGTGAGACTGCTCGGCCATTGAATCAACTTTGATCACTACTCCATCAATCTCATGTTCGACATCGTGGCGGTGAAGTCCGTAATACTCAATGTACTTTTCAACTTCGGTTCGGGACGCACATACTGAGAATCGATTGCTAGTTGGTAAACCAAGTTTCTTCAATACGGCATATGCCTGACTTTGAGATTTAAATTCAATTCCATCTCTTGCTCCAACACCATGAACTATGAGGGATAGTGGGCGCGTAGCCGTGACACGTGGATCCTTCTGTCGCAGTGATCCTGCAGCGGCGTTACGTGGATTTGCGAAAAGAGTTTTGCCTGACTCTTCAAGGCCATCGTTGAGTTCGTTGAAGGCAGCTAATGGAAAAAATACTTCTCCACGTATTTCAATCAGTGAAGGAATTTTCGTACCAGTTAATTCATGGGGTAGATTCTTAATTGTCTTAACATTGAGAGTCACATCTTCTCCTGTGACGCCGTTACCACGGGTTAATCCCCGAATTAATTGGCCATCTTTGTAAGTCAGGTTTATTGCCAATCCATCAACTTTGAGCTCGCACAGATATGTAGGGTGCTCAATCTCTTTTTCAACTCGATCAAACCAAGCCTCTAACTCATCCAGATCAAATACATTGTCCAAGCTCATCATCTTCTCAATGTGGTCATGCTGGGCAAACGTCGTTGAAAATCCCCCACCAATGCCAAGGGTTGGTGAATCAGGTTCGCGCAGTTCAGGGTTCTTAGACTCTAGATCTTTAAGTTGCACAAGTAATTGATCAAATGCGGCATCACTAATTGTTGGGGCATCTAAAACATGGTATTTAAATTGATGCTCTCTTATTTGCTTAGTTAAATCAGAGATTTTGTGACGTTCTTGATTACTCATTATTGCGTCTCACAGATTGTTGCCGAGCCCACTACACGGTCGCCATCGTAAATCACCATCGCCTGACCCGTAGCAAGTCCGAGGAGCGGTGTTTCCAAAACCGCTACAAGTAATCCATTCTCAATAAAGTACGTGCAGGCCAACGCCGCACCATGAGCACGAATCTGAACAAAGCCTTGATGTTTTTGATCATCAACGGCCGGTCCACACCAAACCGGCCTTTCACCGCGCATAGTCGTAATTGCTAAATCTTCTCGGGCACCAACGACCACAGTATTTGTAACGGGTTCAATTTTTAAAACAAAACGCGGTGAACCATCAGGAGTTGGAATCGTTAAACCTAAACCTTTTCGTTGACCGATTGTGTAGGTATAAGCGCCTTTATGCTCGCCGATTTTTGTACCGCTTTGATCAACAATGGGACCGACATCACTTCCTAAACGATCACGGAGCCACCCAGCATTATCGCCTGAAGGAACAAAACAGATGTCGTGACTGTCAGGCTTTTGCGCGACCGCCAAACCACGAGCTTCGGCCTCTTTTCTGATATCAACTTTAGTTGTATCACCTAATGGAAAAACTGCGCCAGAAATTTGCTCGACGGTTAATACCGATAGTACATATGACTGATCCTTCGAGTGATCGACTGCGCGATGCAGAGTTTTCCCGCTCTCACTCACCTGGGTACGGGCATAGTGGCCAGTGACAACTCCATCAAAACCCATTGCACGCGCACGATCTAAAACCGCTGCGAACTTAATTTTTTCATTGCACCGAAGACATGGATTAGGTGTGCGACCTACAGCATATTCAGCTAAGAAATCTTCAACGACTCCGTCATGAAACTCTTCAGCCATATCCCAAATATAGAAAGGGATTCCGATCACATCGGCGGCGCGGCGAGCATCATGTGAGTCCTCGATCGTGCAACAGCCTCGGGCACCAGAGCGATATTTCTGTGGGTTGGCCGATAGCGCTAAGTGCACTCCTATTACTTCATGGCCTGCCTCAACGGCTCGCGCTGCGGCAACTGCCGAATCAACGCCGCCGCTCATCGCTGCAATTAATTTCATAGTGAGTGTGCCGCCCTTCCCCGAGCAATTACATCGGGAAGTACTGACACAACAAAGTCACAGTCCTGTTCGGTACTCGTTGCACCAAATGAAAAGCGAAGCGATGACTGCGCTGACGCTTCATTGTGTCCCATTGCAAGCAGAACATGACTGGCCTCATGCACCCCAGCGCTACATGCCGATCCAGTGGAACAGGAGATGTGTTCTCCATCCATAAGTAAAAGCAGCGTATCGCTTTGAGTCCCAGGAAAAGTTACGTTCACAATTCCTGGTAAGCGCTCTGATGCAAGACCATTAATGATTGCATCTGGAAATAAGCGTTGAACGGCCAAGATAAAGAGATCTCTTAGTGCGCTGACTACAGAGGCGTTGTAAATGGCACTAACCGCCGCAGTGGAAAAACCCACAATTCCAGGGGCGTTGAACGTACCGCTTCGAATCTCTCGCTCTTGTCCGCCACCGTGTAATAGCGAAGGAATTTCAACAGTGCGTTTTAAAATTAGCGCACCGATTCCTAGCGGTCCACTGATTTTGTGCGCACTCAAACTCATTGCAGTCAGACCTAGTTGAGAAAATGAGAGTGGAACTTTTTTAAAACTCTGCACGGCATCACTATGGACTGGAATTTCACCGGCAATTGAAACAACATCCGAAATGGGTTGGAGCACGCCAGTCTCGTTATTAGAATGCATCACAGAAATAACGGCAATCTCGTTACCGCGTTTATCGACTAGATTCGAGAGAAACTCTAAATCAATGGTTCCGTTGTGATTGACTGGAATCTCAATTACTTCGGCCGCCTCGTGAGTTGCCAGCCAATGAGCCGGATCTAAAATCGCATGATGCTCAATGCTTGAAATTACAACAATATTTCGCCCGTTAACTCGCCCAGCCCAATACAGACCTTTCAGAGCAATGTTGTTTGCCTCAGTCCCTGATGCCGTAAATATGATTTCGCTGGGCAGGCATCCAATCTCTTTAGCTAAAATTTCGCGCGCATCCTCTAAAGTTTTTCTCGTTGCGCGACCATGCGTGTGCAGACTTGAAGGATTACCCAGTGCCGCAGCCTGATCTGACATGGCGGCAAGGGCGCGCGCATCAATTGGCGTTGTCGCTGCATGGTCAAGGTAAATCGATGGCATGTGGCTAATTCTAGGCTTTACGTGCGTTAATGCCCTCCGTGGCCTTTGGTAAGACCGAAAAGAGATCACCAACTACGCCAAAATCGGCGATTTCGAAAATCGGTGCCTCAGGATCTTTATTGATAACAAGGATCGCTTTACTAGTTTGCATGCCAGCTCTATGTTGAATCGCACCGGAAATACCGCAGGCGACATATAACTGTGGACTTACCGTCTTACCAGTCTGACCAACTTGGTGAGAATGTGGATACCAACCGGCATCTGTCGCCGCACGTGATGCACCAACTGCCGCGCCTAGTGAATCGGCAAATGCCTCTACTGCGGAGAAATCTCCATTTGTTCCACGCCCACCCGAAACTACGATGTCGGCTTCAGTCAACTCTGGACGTCCGCCTTCTTCGGGTGGCTGCACCGAAGTAACAACACTCTTTTTAGCATTATCCCCAATTTCCATTATGAGAGTTTCAATTATTGGATGAACCTCTTGCATATCTGGAGTGATGGAGTTTGGGCGCACAGTAATAATTGGTACTCCGTGAGAGATTTTGGAGTGCACTGTAGTAGAGCCACCAAAAACCAGCTGGGTGGCAATTAATTCGGCGCTAATGTCGACGGCATCGGTAATTATTCCAGAGTTACTTTTTACTGCTACTCGACCTGCGACTTCTTTTCCAAATGCATGCGATGCAATTAACACTGCACGTGGGGCTTTCATTGTAATTATTTGATTCAGAACATCGGCCGAAGCTGCTACCCCATGAGTTTCGAAACTATCTGATTCCACGACCAAAACTTTAGCAATTGGACCGTGAGAAACTGCGGCTGAATAAGAAGAACCTTTACCAACGGGTGCAAGTACTACTGCAGTAACCTCTGCAATTCGTGCAGCGGCGGTAGCAAGCTCGGCTGTGGTCCTACTCAATTTTGCACCGATAAAGTCGGCGAGAATTAATACATCGCTCATATCAGCTTTTTTTCTACTAGAAAGGCAACAATTTGATCTCCAGCGGTACCATCATCGGTAATTATGACACCCGCGGCGCGAACCGGTCTAAGTGATGCATCAACGACGACGGACCATTGGTTTTCAATTGAAATCCCAAGGCTTGCAATGTTTACCGTTTCAATTGTTTTTTTCTTTGCGGCCATGATGCCTTTAAATGATGGGTAACGTGGTTCATTAATCTTTTCAACTACCGATACAACAACTGGAAACTCCCCGTACATCTCTTCAACTCCAGTTTCAGTGACGCGAGTAATGGTCACTCTTTTTACCGAAGGGTCGACTGTTACCGCTGAGGCAAAAGTAAGCTGAGCACATCCAAGGCGTTCGGCAATCATTGCTGGTACAACACTCATTCGCGCATCCGTTGATTCTGTTCCGCAGATAATAAGATCAAACTCGCCCTGTGAAATAGCGGTAGACAAAACTTTCGACGTCATGAGCGCGTCGGCTCCTGCAAGCGCGGAATCGCTAATTAAGATCGCACCATTTGCCCCCATTGAGAGCGCCTTTCGAATTGATTCGCTTGCACGCTCTGGACCCATTGAAATCACAGTTACGGTATGTGGTCCGCCCTCATCGTTACCGCCATGTGCTTCGGCGATACGCAACGCCTCTTCAATGGCGTACTCATCGAGATCATTGAGGACTGCATCTACATGTACTCGATCTAGTAATCCATCAACCATCTTCTTCTCTGCCCATGAATCTGGGACTTGCTTAATGCAGACAGCAATCTTCATGGCGGATATGTTACTGATGAGTAACTGGATTGGCCAACCCATTCAATTACCAACACTTTCAATCTCCAATAGATCCAACCAATTAGGGCAGTATTGCCCCGTGCTTCCAGCAGATCCTCGAACCCTTGGCGCCACTGTTACCGATGGTGGAACTAATTTTGCTATCTGGTCCAACGCCGCCGATGCCGTGGAGCTCTGTTTATTCAATGAGATTAACGGCAACTGTGTTGAGACACGCTTTGCGATGTCGCATCGAAATGGGCCAATCTGGCATGGGTATTTAGCCGGAGTCCGTCCTGGGCAGTGCTATGGATATCGAATGTATGGGCCTTGGCATCCTGAAAACGGTGTTCGCTTTAACGCTGCAAAACTATTAATTGATCCCTATACCCATCTCTTAGATGGCGGTCTGACCTATGCACCTGAAATCTATGGACATGTCGCACACAATGGCACGGGCGGTGGCGATTTAAGCGTGCGCGATGGCCGTGATAGCGCCGGTTTTGTTCCGTACTCGGTCGTTACTGATCATCGAATTCGCGAGATAGTTCGCCCCCTAGTGCCATGGGCTAAAACAATTATTTACGAAGCTCACGTAAAGGGATTAACGGCCAAGAATCCAGATATTCCTGAGAATGAACGTGGCACGTATAAAGCGTTGGGACATCCCAGCACGATTGCACATTTAAAATCAATTGGAATTACCGCACTTGAACTTTTGCCAATTGCCGCATCGCTAACAGAGCCAGCAATATTTCATCGAGGTCGAATAAATTACTGGGGATATAACTCAATTGCATTTAGCGCACCCCATGCGGCGTACGCATCTAGCGTTGATCCAATTAGTGAACTGCAATGGGCAGTTGATCAATTACACGAAGCGGGAATCGAAGTTATTTTAGATGTTGTTTACAACCATACTGCCGAAGGTGGCGTTGGTGGACCAACGCTGTCTTACAAGGGAATAGATAATAAGGCTTACTACCGTCACGACAGCCACGGTAATTATGTCGATGTTACGGGTTGTGGCAATACATTTGCCGCAAATAACCCTCACTCGGTGCGCCACATAATAGATTCCCTTCGTTGGTGGATTGAAGTAATCGGTGTCGATGGATTCCGTTTTGATTTAACTACTGCGCTCTATCCAAATAAGAGCGCCTTTAACTCATCTTTGTTATCTGCAATCGGATCGGACTCTGTCCTTCGTAATTTTAAAATGATTGCAGAGCCATGGGATGTCACGCGTTATTCATTGGGTGATTTTCCGCATCCGTGGCGGGAGTGGAACGATGTCTATCGCGACTCAGCACGTCAGTTCTGGCTCGGTGACCTTGAACGCGGCTTCGGTGATGGAGTTTCCGATATTGCCAATAGTATTAGCGGTTCCAGCTCAATTTTTTATTATCGAGGTCCGACATCTTCTATTAACTTCATCACCGCTCACGATGGCTTCACGCTCCATGACTTGGTGACATATAACGAGAAAAATAATTTAGCAAATGGCGAGAATAATGCCGATGGAACTGGCTCCAATAGATCCTGGAATGTAGGAAGAGAGGGTGAAAGTGATGACCCAACTATCCAAGAAACCAGGCATCGAATAAAGAAATCACTTTTAGCGACTTTGATGCTCTCGTCAGGTGTTCCGATGCTCAATATGGGCGATGAGGTCAGCCGTACTCAAGCAGGTTCTAATAATGCCTATTCTCTTCCGATCGAAATGCTTCAGGATAGTGCCGCAGATTTCAATGGTGGCTGGGCGCTACCGTGGGAGTTAAATAGCCAGGCCGAAGATATTTTGGCAACAGTGCAGTCACTTGCCCAGATTCGTCAAACGTATTTGGCAGATGTTGCCTCTGAGTTCTTTACTGGGATGGTCGATCAAGGAACGCGCCGTAAAGATATTGCTTGGTTTTCTTTGGATGGCCGAGAAATGAGCAATGACCACTGGGCCGATGAGGAGAAGCGAAGCATTACCGTATTTGTTGAAGCCGATCCAACGCGAGGCCTATTGCTATTAATGAACTCGTCAAAGAATGAAACTCTTTTTACTTTACCTGATGCACAATGGGGTGAAACTTTTCGATGCATTTTTGATGCAAGCAAGAAAGTTGCAACGTATGAGCCTGTCATCGCTGCGCCAAATGCGAAGATTTCAGTTCCAAAGCACAGTGCCCAAGTCTGGCTGGTTTCGCGTACTAGGTAGTAAACGTGATTTATGGGTAATATTTAGAAATCATGTTGGCACTCATCGCACCCGGTCAGGGCTCTCAAACTCCCGGAATGCTCAACTCCTGGATTGCAGAATCGAGCTCGAAAAATTTATTGAGTGTCTGGTCAAAGGAGATTGATTTAAATCTCGAGCACCTAGGCACATCTGCTAATGCCGATGAGATTAAAGATACGACGAATGCCCAACCTCTAATTGTTGCAAATTCTTTATTGGCCGTACATGCGTTGGCTTTAGAAAATGTAGCGGTCACATCTGGTCACTCTGTTGGAGAACTTACTGCCGCCGCGATAAGCGGTGCCATAAGTGCTAGTGATGCACTCATGCTGGTCAGAGCCCGAGGTGTGGAAATGGCAAAGGCCGCGGCACTCATACCTACTGGAATGTCGGCAGTACTTGGTGGAGAGCGAAATGAAGTTGTCGCCGCAATTGCGGCGTTGGGATTAGTTGCTGCAAATGAGAATGGCGCTGGACAGATAGTCGCCGCTGGGGATCTGACTGCTCTGGCCGTACTTGGCGAAAATCCCCCGCTTGGGGCGCGAGTGCGCGCACTTTCAGTCGCTGGCGCTTTTCATACCCCATACATGCACTCAGCAGTTGCACCGCTGAGCGATTTAGCGGCCACAGTAACCACCCGCCAACCATTAATACCATTTATCTCAAATAAAGATGGTGTAGTAGTAAGAACTGGAAGTGAAATCGTGGCTCGAATAGTAAATCAGATTACTAATCCAGTTCGATGGGATCTTTGCATGCAGAGTCTAAAAACAATGGGAGTTACGGGTGTCATTGAACTGCCGCCGGCTGGAACTCTGGTTGGCTTATTTAAACGCGCATTTCCTGAAATTGAAAGCTTCGCCTTAAAGAGTGCGCTCGATATTGACGCTGCTCGAGAATTTGCAGGAAGGCACATATGAATTTAAAACTTCCCGCGATGGGTAACAGTCAAATTCTCTCAGTGGGTTCGTATCGCCCTAAACGACTTGTACCGAATAGTGAAATCGTGGATCGCATAGATTCCAGCGATGAGTGGATTCAACAACGCACCGGAATTCAATCCCGCCGCTTTGCTGGTCCTGATGAAACAATAATTACAATGGCACAAGCTGCCTGCGAAATGGCACTTAAGCGTGCAAATTTAACGATTGCTGATATTGATACTTTGATTCTCGCCACAATCACATATCCATTCCAAGCACCTAGCGCGGCAACAGATTTGATAAATCTTTTAGGTAACCCAAAAGCCGCGGCTTTTGATCTCAGTGCTGCTTGCGCCGGTTTTTGCTACGGAGTTGCAATGGCAAGTGACCTTGTTCGTACAGGTACTGCAAAAAATGTATTAGTCGTTGGAGTTGAAAAGCTCTCAGATTTTACCGACCCAAATGATCGAGCAACGGCATTTATCTTTGGAGATGGCGCTGGCGCAGTGGTTATTGGACGCAGTGACGAGGCACGTATAGGTCCAGTAGCGTGGGGCTCAGATGCCGATTCGCGAGATGCAATTTTGTTGAGCCCTGCTTATACAGAGTTTAGATATTCACCTGATAAAGGCGTTTCTGAAATTGGTTGGCCAAATATTTCACAGCAAGGTCAAGCAGTTTATCGATGGGCGGTATTTACCGTAAGTAAAGTAGGAATAAAAGCGTTAGAAGCCGCCGGTGTGCGTCCCGATGAACTTGGCGCTTTCATCCCTCATCAGGCAAATATGCGCATCATCGAATCCATGGCCAAGGAGATAAAAATCCCATCACATGTTGTGATCGCAGATGATATTCGGGTAAATGGAAATACTTCTGCCGCCTCGATTCCCCTTGCCATGGAAGTACTTCTAGAAAAACATCCGCAACTTCACGGCGAATTAGCACTACTTATCGGCTATGGCGCAGGCCTAGTATTTGCCGCTCAAGTAGTGCAATTGCCCCCAAAACCTTGAGATTTCCGCCACTCAAGGGCGCTATTACTCGTAAGTATCGTTTTTTTCATAGAGAATAACGACCTATTAGTATCAGTACTTAAACCAGCTAACGGATGGAAGAAATAAAATGGCACTTGCACAAGCAGATGTACTTTCAGGATTAAAAGAGATCGTTGAAGAAGTAGCTGGCATTCCTGCTGCATCAATTGAATTGGACAAGAACTTCACGGAGGATTTAGAAGTTGACTCACTGAGCATGGTTGAAGTTGTCGTTGCCGCAGAAGAGCGTTTTGGTGTGAAGATTCCAGATGAAGCTGTAACAGATCTCGTCACTGTTGGCGATGCCGTTAACTTCATTGTCAACGCAGCTAAGTAGCAAGTAGAAAACTTTCCTATGTCTGCCCGTCGGGTTGTCGTTACCGGACTCGGTGCGACTACGCCTCTAGGCGGTGATGTAGCAACGACATGGTCGGCGCTCTTAGCAGGCACTAGCGGTGTTCGATTACTCACTGAAGAGTGGGCACAAACTATTCCAGTTCGCTTTGCCGCTCGTGTTGCAGTTGAACCAAGTGAGCAGATGGAGCGCGTTGAAATGCGCCGCTTGGATAGATCTGAGCAGTTTGCCATTATTGCATCCCGTGAGGCATGGAACGATGCTGGCTCTCCCGAGATGGATAAAGAGCGTTTAGGTGTTGTCATTGCATCGGGAATTGGTGGCGTAACAACAATGCTCGACCAATATGACATCTTGCGCGAAAAAGGTGCACGTCTAGTGAGCCCGCATACCGTTCCGATGTTAATGCCAAATGGACCTGCGGCAAATGTCGGTCTTGAACTACAAGCAAAGGCTGGCGTTCATACACCGGTGAGTGCTTGTGCATCAGGAGCCGAGGCAATTGGTTATGCGCTTGAGATGATTCGACATGATCGCGCCGACATAGTCGTTAGCGGAGGCGTTGAAGCTGCAATTCACGTAATGCCGATGTCAGGTTTTGCCGCGATGAAGGCTCTCTCGACACGAAACGATGATCCTGCCCGTGCATCACGGCCCTATGATCTAAATCGAGATGGCTTCGTTTTAGGTGAGGGTGGCGGAGTATTAGTTCTTGAAGAGTACGAACATGCGCGCGCTCGCGGTGCGAGAATTTACTGTGAAATAGTAGGTCAAGGTTTAACCTCAGATGGATATCACATCGCAGCTCCTGATCCAGATGGTGCTGGAGTACAACGTGCGATTAAATTTGCGCTGCGTGATGCCGGTCTTTCCACGAAAGACATCGTTCACTTAAATGCACATGCAACTTCTACCCCTGCAGGAGATGTTGCCGAGGCCAACGCGCTGCGCGCAGCCCTTGGCGATGATGCCGATCACGTTGCGGTATCAGCTACAAAATCGATGACGGGCCATCTACTCGGTGGCGCTGGCGCAATTGAATCTGTCTTTATTGTTAAAAGTTTGCAAGATCGCCTGGCTCCCCCAACTATTAACATCGATGATTTAGATCCAGCAGTCACTATTGATGTCGTGCGCGATAAGCCCCGCGCATTGCCAGCCGGTGACATCGCCGCACTCAATGATTCATTTGGTTTCGGTGGACATAACGTGGTATTGGTATTTAAGAGCATATAGATGTCACTGACGGAAGTTGATCCTCGAGATCCAGAGATACGTATTGCACGTTTAGTCGATGATGGAAAATTTGAATTTCTGATTCCACGTACTGCATGTGGAATGATTGCGGTAACTTCCTTCATTAAAGGAAATAAGGTCGTAATTTTCGCATCCGATGCCACAATTAAAAGTGGAGCTCTCGGTATTGATGGCTCAAAAGTTATTGTCACTGCATATAAAGCGGCAATGGGCGCGCAAGTTCCAGTCATTGGTATTTGGCACTCCGGTGGAGCACGCTTAAGTGATGGAGTTGCATCTCTTGATGCATTCGGTGAGGTTTTCCAATCGATGATTTCTGCGAGTGGCCGAATTCCTCAACTTTCTCTTGTACTTGGACCAACTGCAGGTGGAGGTGCATATGGGCCAGCTCTGACCGACGTCGTAGTCCTTGCTCCAGAGGGTCGCATATTTGTAACCGGTCCCGATGTAGTAAAAAGCGTTACAGGTGAAGATATCGATATGGCATTGCTCGGTGGACCTGAAGCCCATAAGAAGAACAGCGGTCTTGCCCACATCATTGCAAGTAGTGAAGAAGCAGCTTTTGAAGATATTCGCGACTTAACTGCACTCTTTGCTAACCAGGGTTTTATGAAGCCAGATGTTGAAGATATAGATCTATCGGTTTTTGTACCAGATTCTAAGATTCGAACTTACGAAATTCGCCCTTTGATCAATGCCATTTTAGATACCGAAACCGAACACATCGAACTTCTATCCATGTGGGCGCCGAATATGACGACAATAATCGGGCGATTGGGCGGAGCAACTGTAGGTGTACTTGCAAATAATCCAGCCCACATCGCCGGAGTTTTAGATGCTGCCGCAGGTGAAAAAGCGGCACGTTTTGTTCGAACATGTGATGCATTTGGAATTCCATTAATCGTTATCGCAGATGTTCAGGGATTTTTACCTGGGGCTGGCCAAGAGTGGGAAGGTGCTGTCCGACGTGGCGCAAAGTTGTTGCATGCATTTGGCGAATCCGTTGTGCCTCGAGTTACGTTGATCACTCGGCGAGCATATGGTGGCGCTTATGTTGCAATGAACTCAAAGGCTTTAGGTGCAACGCGAGTCTTTGCTTGGCCACACGCTGAAGTCTCTGTCATGGGCGCAGTTGCTGCAGTTCGTGTTCTGCACAGGCGAATTCTTGCAGACTTACCTGCCGAACAACGTGAATCCATGGAGTTAGAGTTAGCGGCCGAACATGAAAAAGTTTCGGGTGGAGTAATTCGTGCAATTGAAATCGGCGCCGTTGATGAAATGGTCGAACCGCGATTAACGAGAAGCGCACTTGCAAAGACAATTGCCGATGCTCCGCATCGCCGTGGAAGCCACGGCAATATTCCGCTGTAAATTACTTAGTTGTACGGCGAAGAGTTAATGAACCTGCTCCGAGCAGAAATACCAAGAAGAGTGAAATTATCAAAAAGTCGCTAGTGATTGAACCCTGACCAATCAAAACCTTCTTTGTAGCATCTACAGCATATGACAATGGCAGGAAGTTCGAAATCTCTTCTAAAATTCGTGGCATAGTTTCCCTGGGTGCAAGCAGGCCGCTGAGTAGTAATTGTGGCAGGAGAACAATTGGTAAGAATTGAATTGCCTGGAACTCAGTTTTAGCAAAGGAGCTAACAAAAAGTCCCAGAGCCAGGCCGAGTAATGCATCGAGAATGGCAACACAGATTAATCCCGCCTGCGATCCGATAACGTTTAATCCAAGTGGTCCAATGGCGTAAGTAGAAACGATGACGGCCTGAACGGCACTCGCAATTCCAAAGGCGACTGCATAGCCAAATATAAATTCAAATTTTGTTACAGGTGAGATAAGAACGCGTTCGAGAGTGCCCGATGTACGCTCACGCAAAGTTGCAACTGAGGTAATTAAAAACATAACTAGCATTGGGAATACTCCAAGCAAAGAGCCTGCAACGTTTTGAAAAACCTGCGGTTGTGACCAGTACACGAATTTAAGAATGGTCATAAGTAGGCATGGTGCCACAATGATGAGTGCCATACTGCGTGGATCATGTTTTAACTGCAAAAGGATGCGCTTGGCTGAAGCAAAAGTGCGTACTGGGTTCATGGCTTTTCCACCAATGAGATAAAGACGGCATCCATATTTTCTACTCCCGTTTGGGTGCGAAGTTCGCGAGGCGTCCCTTTGGCTAAAATCGCGCCATCACGTAAAAGAACCAGCTCATCACAATGATCGGCCTCTTCCATCATGTGACTACTCACCAACAAAGTTTTGCCCTCATCGGTAAAACGATGAAATAAACTCCATAAATCTCGGCGCAACAATGGGTCTAATCCCACCGTTGGCTCATCCAAAATCAAAATCTCTGGTCTTCCCACTAACGCAGTTGCTAAAGCAAGACGCGCTCTTTCTCCACCCGACAATGTTGCGGCAATTTGTTTACGATTTCTACTTAAATCAACTAGCTCGAGAATCTCATCCGTAGAAGAGCTCGCACGCCCTTGAAGCGCGGCAAAATAATCGACGTTTTCACTGCATGTTAAGTCTCGATAGATGCTTGCATCCTGTGTCGAGTAACTGATTCGACTTCGTAGAGATTTATCCCCAGCCGGGTTTCCAAGAACTTTAATTGAACCGCCCGTTAACCTTTGCAGGCCTGCAACACTGCGCATAATAGTTGTCTTGCCACTGCCGCTTGGTCCAAGTAGGCCAAGAATCGCTCCAGATTCGACCTCTAAATTGAACTCACTCAAAATTCTCGTACGACCACGAATAACAGTTAAATCTGTTATCGAAATCGCCGATATCATATTAGTTAGTTTTAAATGTTACCGAAACCGTTGCAGTAACTGTTTTCTCAATTGTGCTCGTGTCGTAAGCACCATAATCTGCAGTCATAGTTGAATCAGGTGTTGTGATTTGAATTGGTCCGGCCTTGACATTGACGAGTGAGCCAAGATCACTGCCAACGGCCTTAGTCAACGCTAGCGCACGTACTTTGGCATCCTTCATAGCATCGCTCATCAATGCTGGGCGAAGATCCGGCAAGTTAGAGATGTAGTACTGAGGTCCGTAGTTATTAACGTTGATTCCGGTTTCAAGGAGCGCGCCGATTCCCTGACTTAGCTTTGATACTAATGAAACATCTTTAGTACGTACCGTGACATCGCGATTTGCGCGATATGAAAGGATCCTTCCAGTTGAATTTCCATTGACATACTCTTCGTTGGCATAGGTTGATACCGCACCCAGAGTTAATGCGTCGGCGGGAATTCCACCTTTAGTCAAATACTTAGATAAGGCAGCAACATCGGCATCGACTTTTCTAACGGCCGTACTTACTGCTGGTGATGAAAGACTTACTGAAAGCGTCCACACGGCATTATCTGCAGTGGCACTAGTCTTTGCCGAACCTGTAACGGTTATTCCATCGCTACTTCGTGATGCAAAACCCGAACCAACTTTGGTTAAACCAACACCGAGAGCTAATGCAACGATGACTGCTGAGATAATAATTGTTACCGCTTTGCGACGTTCAACGGTGATGATGGGAGATTCATGTAGTTGGCTCATGCTGCAACTATATTCGCTTAAATTGCGCGAAGGTGGGAAAGCTCCTGGTGATTGACCCCACGAAAGCGTTCAAGTTCAATTTCCCAGTCATTTCCAATAATTAAAGCTAATCCAGCACGAATTGACTCTTCATCAAAACTATTGGCTAAAACTGAATTAATTTGATTTTCACTCATGACAACAGCGCCAGTTAAGTCGGTCAATGCTCGATGAATTCCTAGATCAGGAGTAAATCGAAAGAGCTCTCCCCCATCGTTAGTGTCCTCAATAACTTCAAAGTAAATGTAGTGCCAACTTCGAAGCGCACTTGCAATCGCCGCCGCGACACCTTCACGATCTCGCCATGCGATAACTGATTTGAAAGTTCCGGCTTTGAGTATTTGCGGTGTCCAGTGAGGGGCGAGGGTGCTACCAAGCAGCTCTGCCAATGCCCAATCAATATGGCTGCGCAGCGCTGAAGGTGCGCTGTGAATGGTTAGTTGACCCCTGACGGCTAAAGCCTTCGAGGTGCGAGTTAATCGTTGCATTAAAAACTCCTAGCAAGGACGCCGATTGCGACCTTCCCCGGCCGCCTTATGCTCCTGCTAGTACCTTAATTAGACACCCGCACGACTCAAACTGTCCACTCCCACTTTAGGTATCCGAGCCTATAGGCGCTACAGTTGGTCTCAGTCCGACGCTTAATCAGTACCCGTTTCATGTAATACATATTCGGTATCGCTGGCGCAAGAGGAAGACCGTGGTCGAGGATCTCTCGAACACCCACATATCGAAGGAAAAGTAAAAACATGGCAACAGGCACAGTTAAGTGGTTCAACTCTGAAAAGGGTTTTGGTTTCATTGCAGTTGATGGTGGCGGACAAGATGTATTCGTTCACTACTCAGCAATTCAAGGAAACGGTTACAAGTCTCTTGAAGAGGGTCAGGCAGTTTCATTTGAGGTCGTACAGGGTCCAAAGGGTCCTCAGGCCGATGCAGTAAACCCTGCCTAATTAACACCGCTTTATAAATAACCCTCACTGGTGACAGTGAGGGTTATTTTTTTCTACTTCGGAACCGGTGGAATCTCACCAACTTTTAATTTTCTAGAGTCAACCTCTTTTACAGGCGATAAATCTCTGCCTTTTTTCCAGGCATCTAAATATTTCCAGGGCATAACCTCTCCACGACGCACCCACCATGTATCAGCGGCAGTCGGCCACGAGATTCCAAAGTGTAAGTGCGGCGAAGTTCCGCGAGCGCTACCGGTCGCCCCGATACTCCCCAGCCGACGGCCTGCAACCACTACTACCCCTGGCTCAATGCTGGCATGTATGGAACGCAGATGAGAGCCGTAGTAACGCACGCCATCTTCGCCAATGATAGAAACATATAGTCCGCCACGATCTATACCTAGATTCGACTTGCCACTCCACCGATCGACTCGATTTACCTCATCAATAACACCATTAATCGGAGCGACAAACTTGCACCCTGCCTTTGCCAAAATATCTGTGGCGGCGTAATCATGGTGGGCGCGCGCGTAGTTAACCGCGCAACCAGCGACGGGGAAAACATAGATTGGAGCAGCTACGGCGTTCACTGTTTGAGATATTACGAGGCCGCCCAAGAAAGTGAGAATAGAAAACCGTCTTAAGAACCTTGTCATAGGGTCGAGTTTAGTGGCATATCAAGATGAAGATCGCTCTTTTTAGTGCCATGATGGAGATATGGCGCGTGCAATTGTAGTTATGGGCTCTGGGGAAACCAGCCCAACGATGGTCACACCTCATCAGCGCATGATTTCGGATTTGAAGACCTCTAAAAATTCAGTTTTAAACGTTCTTGATACTCCATTTGGCTTTCAAGAAAATGCCGAAGTTTTAACCTCCAAGTTAAGTGAGTACTTTGAAATCTCAGTTGGTCACCCAGTTGGCGTAATCTCTTTACGAAACACTCATATAAGTAGCGCAGAATTAGCTAAAGCAGTCAACGCAGTTCGTGATTCTGACTGGCTCTTTGCCGGCCCTGGTAGCCCTAGTTATGCATTGAAAGTTTGGCGAGAGCTAGGGCTGACTCCGCATTTTAATGAAGTGCTAACTCGTGGAACTTTAGTTTTTGCCTCTGCCGCCGCTTTAACTGTTGGATCTCACACAATTCCGGTCTATGAGATGTACAAAGTTGGGCAGGACCCCCATTGGCTTGATGGACTGAATCTTCTTGAACATCACACTGGAATGTCAGCGGCAGTTGTCCCACATTTTGATAATTCCGAAGGCGCAAATCACGACACTCGTTTTTGTTATATCGGAGAAAAACGTTTGAGAGTGTTAGAAAGTATTTTGCCTTCAGAAACTTTTATCATCGGTGTCGATGGTCATACTGGAGTCAGTTTTGATTTAGATACACGTGTTGCCAGCGTTTTTGGTCTTGGTCAAATGACAATCCGCCATCACGGTGAATCATGGATTGTAAACAGCGGTGAATCAGCTACTTTTGAAGAGATAATCGCTCACACCGGAAGTTCTATTGTTCAAAAGACTCCAGCACAATTATTTAAGGTCAATCCCCGTCAAGTTGAAGCGCTCCTAGAATCTGGTGAAGTCAATGCCGCAGTTGAGGCACTTCTGGATTTAGATGAGTTAGATCGCGACATCCAGACTCGAGTTGCAGTGCACTCTTTAATCACCCGCCTTGGCAATATTGCCGCAAGTCCACGCGTTGACATTATGTCCGTAGTAGGTCCATATATCGAAGCACTTCTGCAAGCTCGACAGGCCGCGCGCACTGCTGGGCGGTGGGATGACGCCGATGCCATTAGAAATCGCCTTATGGAGTTAAAGGTCACAATCAAGGATTCAGAGGTTGGCTCGGACTGGAAAATCGAATCCTTTTAGAAGTTAATTCACGAACCTTATAAAGTACTCCCCTGTAGTGGCGGTAGCTCAGTAACAATAGAACTTATAAACGACATTATAAAAAGGAAATATTAATCGCTGCTGAAGTGGGCGAGGTATTTGCCTTCTTAGATGATCACACCCGTCTTTCGTCACACATGAGCAAGTCATCGTGGATAATGGGTGGCGGTCATATGGATACTACAGTCGATGCAGGACTCGGGCAAAAAATTGGATTGTAACTCAAATGATTGGAGATACCTCGGATTATTTCAAGAATTCCTCAAACCATTAGAATTCAATGGTAAGTGGGATTTGAATGGACTAGGTATCTATCTTTTTGTACCTACTCTTATTGTCGAATAATTTTGAACTTTAAATCGGGTTGCAATCCTTCAGTGCGCTCGGCCAAGATTTCCCCAAGCTTGCGGATAATTGATTAAAACGGACCTCTAATTGCTTTATACGGACCGCTTGGCCTCTGCTGGTCACAGATATGTTATTAACGACTTTCTTTAGCTCCTGATTGAGATAATTTAAATTAGTTCGAATTTTTGTGCAAGCCGACTTACCATTTGAAGGTGGTATAGGTATCGGGATAAAAGTTCCATCAAATGCCACCAATGATGGAGCCGTACCACAGGCTAAATTAGCATTCGTTTTATCCGTCTCTCGCATATCCGATACTTCACTCATCCATTCCGAATACCATGCTATTTTGGCTTTTAGTTTTATAGAAGGGATTTTTTCTTTCTTAAATTCTGTTTTCAACTTTTCGACTTCCATATTTATACCGGCAACTAAACGATTGCCAAGAGTTATACGGCTGCGAAGTATGAGACAAGGTACTGAGCCATTATCAACAGGTAACTTCATGGATGCAAGCTTCTCGAGATTAAAAGAGGCAGAGCTTGTCAAGGTAGTCAGTTGCACGACTGAGACGGCCGAATTCTCCCACATTCGTGTGCTTGGATATGGATCTTCATTATAAGTCTCAACCTGTACATAATATGTTCCGTCAGGAAATCGAACTGGATCTAGTGACTCAGAAATGAAAGTATATGATTCGGCATCTGGAGCGACCGGTAATGTCCATCGGATTAAACAGTTAGATTTTTTATTACAGTGCATAAAATCCCCATAATAAGTGTCTTTGATGGGGGCTGGAGCGTTCAATGGGTTATTATCTAAATAAACCTTTCCGCCATAGGTAAGGCCATCATCGGCTTTGTACTGCACTTTGAGTCTTCTCTGTTCATCAAAAACCGCGGATATAATCTGCGGTGGATGACCAGAGCGATACGCTTCAGCAGCCGATGCACTCACGCTCATTGAGGGTCCCATCGAGATAATGAGCACAAGGGTGATGAAGATTGTTCGACACTTTCTCGCCATTGCTACCATAGCGCTTCCCTGTCAATGCTTTCCCTATTTATGCCAAAGTACTCTTAAAACCATGGACCTGCAAGGTCACATTACCAACTATATAACTACTTAACAGAGGCCTCAAAGTTGCTCTGAATAGAACTATCTAGTAATTGATTAAACTCCTTCTCGCTCTGATTTATGTTTAAGCCCTCTGTCAAAACCCGCCAAGCCGCTCGCACTGGTGGGCGAAGGTAAGAGGCCGATGCCATTAGAAATCGCCTTATGGAGTTAAAGGTCACTATCAAAGATTCTGAGGCCGGTTCGGATTGGAAAATCGAATCCTCTTAAAAGTTAACTCGCGGAGCTTAAGAGCTTTTATTTATCAACGCGTGAAAATCGTCCAACCAATCTTTTCCGTAAACCTCTGCGCCATATGCGATGTTTGCTTTCAGCCATGATTCGGCAGACCCTAAGTCATGACGCATTCCTTGAGTAATTAGGCCTGAGAGTTTGCCTTGATGAGCCAATCCACGTAGAGCATCAGTCAACTGGATTTCTCCGCCTGCTCCTGGCTGAACTTTCTCCAAAAACGGCCATAGCTCTGGAGTAAGTACGTACCGACCGGTGACAGAGAGATTTGAAGGTTCCGTTCCGCTCGGTGGTTTTTCAACGAGATCTGAAATTTGGACAACACCGCCTTCGTTCATACCCGCTGCCACTCCATATAAATGTGCCTTTTCCTGGGGTACTTCAGTAAGAGCCAAAGTGGACTTGCCTGTGCTTGCAACGTGTTGAACCAATCGAGTCAATATTGGATCGCCCATCACAAGATCATCTGGAAGTAAGAGCGCAAAGGCGTCATCCTCACACCAATCACGCGCAACTTGCACAGCATGACCTAAGCCCTTGGGTTTTGATTGAATTAAATACGTGACCTGAATCGGAAGATCTTCGGTGTGGGCATACAGCGCGGCAAGTTTGTTAGCGCTCGTGACAATACATAGTTCTTCGATACCGGCCGACGTCGCTTCTTTAACAATCCAATCAATTGCGGGACGATCTACGAGGGGAATGAGCTCCTTCGCATTTACTAAAGTGATGCGCTCCAGTCGAGTTCCACGACCGGCTGCTGGAATGACCGCTTTCCGTATATGCATTGCACAAGCCTATGGGCACTTTCGGTCATTTACTAGATATTTATTGCTGAGCCCATCTATAATTGTGACAAATCTTTTTCCGCCATTTTCGAAAAGTCGCGTTCATTCTCTAATCGCCGGTCGAGTTAAAAAAGGACCTAAATATGAATCGAATGTTGGCGCTCCGAATCTCCATTGTCGCGTCGGCACTCCTTGGAACCACATACGTCACATGGAGATGGCTATTTTCTCTGAATATGAGCGCTTGGTGGATTGCGGTTCCGCTCGTCATCTGTGAGACATACAGCATCATTGATTCACTATTTTTCAGTATGACTGTATGGCGTGCAAAAACGAGACCTGCGCCGCCAGCGGCACCCATCGACCTTACTGTCGATGTATTCATTACCACATACAACGAGCCGATCGAAATGGTCATGAATACCGCCATCGCAGCTCAAAAAATTCGATATCCGCATAAAACTTGGATCTTGGATGACGGTGCACGTGAGGAGTTGCTCCATCAAACGCAGGCCCTAGGCATTGGCTATGTCTCTCGCGGCGCCGAATGGAAAAATCGCCCGCGGCATGCAAAAGCTGGCAATGTAAATAATGCGTTGATGCAAACAAGTGGTGAATTCATTCTTATCTTGGACGCCGATCAAGTTCCAGCACCTGAAATCCTCAATCACACTTTGGGCTACTTTCTTGATGATCGTGTAGCACTAGTCCAAACTCCACAAACTTTCGGCAATGTTTCAATCTCAGATCCTCTGGGCAGTCAGGCGCCTCTTTTTTATGGTCCTATTCAACAAGGTAAAGATGGTTGGGGTGCTGCCTACTTCTGCGGCTCAAATGCCGTTCTGCGGCGAGAAGCTCTCATGCAACTTGGAGTCAAAAGGTATGTCATCGAGTTGGAAGCTGCCATACAGAGGTCTCTCAACGATTCGGGGAAAATAATAAAGGCAGCGAAGAAAAAACTAACTCGATCTGATGAACAACTTCGCCAGGCGCTAGATCAAATTCTCGGAGCCGTAGTTGAAGCGCAAGAAAATATCAGCAATGGAAAAACTCTTGGAGAGGCAACTTTTATTCTGCGTGATCGAGTTGAATATATTTCTCATGCACTGGTCTTCGCCGACTTAGACCAGATCAAGCGCGACTTAGACATAATTGGAATTGAACAAAGTAGCGATGCAAACTGGGCCGCAGAGTGGATCGATGACTTAGAAAATACTCTCGATGGACTGCCAGCAGAAGCTTTGAGCCCACTCGCTGCTCTAAGTACCGTCATGGAGCTACTCAAGTCATTAGATGTTGACAGATCACACGAAGCGATTCCAATTATGCCAATTGCCACAATCTCCATTACCGAAGATATGGCGACTAGCATGCGCCTTCATGGAATGAAGTGGAAGAGCGTGTATCACCATGAGACTCTGGCGATTGGATTAGCTCCCGAAGACATGAGTTCGATGCTTACGCAAAGACTCCGATGGGCGCAGGGAACTATGCAAGTTTTCCTGAAAGAAAATCCAATTTTTCAAAAGGGTATGTCGGTGCCTCAAAGACTTATGTATTTTTCTACGATGTGGAGCTACTTCAGTGGATTTGCGGCTCTTTTCTACTTTGCCGCCCCAATCATTTTTCTATGTTTCGGCATACTGCCAGTTCGCACAGATCCGGTGGAATTCTTTTTACGATTTATCCCGTTCATGATTGCCAACCAACTGATTTTTCTCTTCGCCAGCCGTGGCATTTCAACGTGGAGAGGGCAGCAGTACAGCTATGCGTTATTCCCAGTGTGGATAAAAGCAACTACTTCCGCGTTCGCGAATGTTTACTTCAAAAGACCCATGACCTTCGTGGTTACTCCAAAAACTCGGAACGAAAACTCACCAAACTGGAAACTTATCTACCCGCAACTTGTATTTATTGCAGCATTCGTGATTTCTCTATTCGTAGGTACTGCACGATATGCCACAGGTCGAGCACCACTCCTGGCTACTGTCATTAACGTCATATGGGTACTATTCGACTTATCGTTACTCAGGGTCCTATTCCCGGCCATTTTGTACAGAGGTTCCGATTCGCAAAAGGAAGGTAGTCATGGAAATAACACATAAGGCTATTTCAGATGGAGTAGTCGTAGTAACTCCTGTTGGGAAGTTGAACATGGTTCATGCCCACCGTCTGCGAGAAGAAGTTGATGTAATTTTGGCCAAGGGTCAAAATCGCATAGTCGTAGATCTAACCAATGTCGAATTCTTAGATTCTTCTGGTTTGGGTGCTCTAATCGGCTGCCTTAAAGCTGCGCGCCAAGCGAATGGAGATTTACGAATCGCATCTCCCACGGAGCAGGTCAAATTGGTATTGCAACTTACTAATTTGGATCGCGTCCTGACTCCATACACAAATGTAGAAAGCGCGTATGTGATCGAATGAATGTAAAATCGCACACACTCTTAATCGATACTCCTCCAGATACTTTGGATGCGGTTCACAACCTTCTGCAAGCCATTTGGGTTAATTCTCCTGAAGTTGACATCCAAGATCAAATGAGATTTGAGACTGCCCTCATTGAATTGGCTTCGAATATCTTCCGCCACGCAGGTGATGGAAGTGGCGTCTCATGTTCGCTTTCGGTGCACATTTCAAGCGACAAGATAGAAGCAAGTCTGCGTGACACTGGACAACCCGGCGATATAGAAATAGTCGATGTCGAGATGCCAGATGTTCTCGCCGAGAGCGGAAGAGGACTTGCTCTTATTAATGCTCTAGTCGATGAATTCACGTATGAGCGGATTGACGACCATAATGTGTGGCACATTGCAAAAAAGACATCTAAGTCATGAAAAAATGTCAAAGAAACCGAAAATTTTGAAGTGAAGTTATTCGATGAAATTCTCCCAGAGGAACTTTTGTTAAGGCGAGATGCAGAATAGGAACAACGTCTTGAACACTTCACGACTGTGCCATTTAGTTCCATTTGGCTAATCACCCTACATATGCAATAAACTCTCCCCGCACGGGGCGGTAGCTCAGTTGGTTAGAGCCCAGAACTCATAATTCTGTCGTCGTCGGTTCGAGCCCGACTCGCCCCACTACAGTTAACCATGATTGCGACTCAAAGAGGTTGGAAGATAATTCTCGTTGCAGTTTTCGGCGGCTTAGTTTTAGGAGTTACTGCACGCCTCTGGATGAGATGGATTTCAACTGAACCAGATTTTACGTGGAGCGGGACAATATTCATAATTCTCGCTTTTACAATTTTTTCTTCTGCGCAAGCCACAGTCTATGTCTTAAGAAGGAGAATTAAAACTAGACGATTAACTTCAGTAATTAGAGGTGGTGGATTATTCCTTACCATTCCACTCTTTACCGGAGCAGGTGCAGGAATGTTTCCGACCGTCATTTTGGCGTCAATTGCACTTTGGCAAAAAAAGATAGATAGAAAAATACGTATTGCTCTCCTAATAATTAGCTTAGTAATACCCGTAATTGGAATCAAGGGAATTGGTTCTGATTTTGGTTGGAATATTCCGACTTTCGGAAGATCCTTGCTCGTCATTCTTATCTATTCCGTAGTAATTCTTCTCATGAAACCTACGGTCACCCCTTATATTGGCTCTGATTCAAGCATGTTGCCAAATAGTCGCCTCAAAAAAACTCTGACCTTCTTTTCCATTGTTTTGGTAGCGTTTCTCTTTCTCACAGCTATTGGAATATCTATTGACTTTTGACATACAAATAATATTTAAAACTGATTCAAGGATAGAATTAATACTGTGACGTACACTAACAAGACGCAACCAACTGCAATTACTCCTGAAATTTATTTGGAGGAAAACTTTGCCCAGGATTCGCAACTGCGAAAAGAAGCATTGGCACTAGTTGATTTCTATGCCAAAGTTACTGGCTCACCATGTGTAATGTGGAATAAGCTCTTCGGTTTTGGAAAATATCATTATTTTGACAGTAAGGGAGGGGAGCATGAATATATGATGACCGGTTTTGCAATTTCCTCAACTGGATTTACTCTATATAACTTAATGGGTTGGGAAGAATATAAAAAAGATCTCGAAAACCTTGGCAAGCACAAGTTCTCCGGCAAGTCTTGCTTGGCTATAAAAGGCATAGAAGATATTAATCTTAAGATACTCGGACTGGTGATAAAGCGATCACTTACCGACATGAAGAAAAGATACAGAACAGAGAAGTAGTATCAATCGGTATTTTTGTGTTTCGACTAATGTTCATTTTTGGTGTGGCCGATTTTCGGTCATATGAAATGCTGATTGCGAAAGTATAAATGAACGAGTGCCACTTCTTGCATTGCAGTCTGCATGAAAAAGAAACTCCCCTATTGTCTACTCACCTTCCGCAGAACCTAGAGAAATCATGCATTAACTTTAATTGTTGAGGCGTCAAATATGCTTTGAATAGATTCATCGAGAACTGAGTCGAATTCACTTTCACTTTGGTGAATGTTTAAACCCTCAGTCAAAGCCCGAGAAAAACTGGCCACCAGGCCATGATTGTGGGCTAATAGCTCGTTTGCTTTCAAGCGCGAATACCCTCCAGAAAGGGCTACGACTCTTAGAACGCGTGGGTGCGATACCAAATCCGAGTAAAAGCCATTTATGCTAGGAAGCGTTAACTTAAGCATCACACTTTGTTCCCCAGTAAGTGAATCTAGTTCAGATATCAAAGAATCCTTAAGAATGGTTTCTGCTTCAGCTTTTTCCGGGCTCCAGATATCTACCTCTGGCTCGATGATTGGTATTAGATATTCATCAAGAACCTCGGCAGCAATTTCAAACTGTTGTTTTAAGCAGGATTCAATACCTTGCCTATGTGCCAATTTGATTACTGAGCGCATCTTCGTCCCAAAGACCTGATGGGATTTAGCATGTTTGAGCCTTTGACTTAATTGTGGGATTGGTTTCATTAACTGAACGCCATTCACCACTTCAAGAAGTCCACTATCAATTTTGAGAAAGGGAACGATTCCTTTCCGATTCCATAGGAATTCGGCAGCCCCCATTCCATCGATTTCTCTATTCATGGTCATTTCAAAGAGAATGACACCAAGAATTCGATCACTGGTAAAAACTGGGCTTTTGATAATTCGGGAGCGCATCGCATGAACGAGGTCAAACATTTCCGCTTCGTTTGAGTAGGAACTCTCCTCAATACCATAAAGTTTTAACGCCTTAGGAGTACTCCCGCCACTTTGATCCAAGGCTGCAATGAAACCGTGACCTAAGCGCATTACCTGTAATTGATTCACATTCATATTTTCCTCACTTTCAAGAGAAATACAATCCCCTAGATGCTGTTTTTCCAATTAAAAATATGAGGAGGAGCAGAATTATCACTAGGATAAAAACGAAAAGCAATGATACTTCAATGAATTATGGTTTCGAGTACTTGTAGCTAATCGCTCGTTGCTCACTTGGTGCTTGGTATCCGCCACACTCCCAAGGATAGGCAAGAACTCCTTTTTCAAATACTGCATCTTTTGAAAAGCACTTCCAATAGAAGAAGACATCCCCCTGAACCCAATGTAGATTCTTGTCTCCGTTTTTTATTGTTGGATTGATACTATTATGTGGAACTTTCATAGTAATCGGCGCCTGCGAATGGGTGTCCACTCTCCCCGAATAAGCAATGACTTCGCCACGTTTTACCGTGCGACCTAACAGTGCTTGGCAACTAGCCGAGACTGCATCGCCAATCTTGTTATCGTCATTATTTGTGAAAAATTGCCACCCTTGCGCGCGTAAAGGACCTGGCCACTCCTTTGCATTTGAGCACAATGGAGACTTATCAATTCCCAGTAGAAGTGGTGAATTCTTCAGATGGTAGAAACAGAATATTAATCCCGGCCAGTCGGGATGGGTAGACTCAAAGCACAAAGCAAGATCATCAAATGGTTGACGTAATGGACCTAAAGCATCGGCGGCTCGGTAATCGGCATTACGATTATTGAAACCTATAAAGCGTGCATCAATTGGTGCCAAAATAGGAAGCCCATATCCGATCTCAATATTGACCCCGTTTTTTGAATCGTAGGTACCCATCTCGGGATGTGTACCAGTCTTTGGTCCTAAAGTTACGTAGTTAGGATCCATGCCGCCACTAAACTGTGCATGTTGATCGTTAATGCCCACCATACTTATAGGTGGTTGCGTGATTGCCGAAGCTGAACTCTCAGGAGGAAAAACTACTGTTGTTCGTGTTTGATTCGGCTGAGGGTTCGGTTCACTTGAAAGTGACGGAGTCGGCTTTACAATTTTTTTACCCTTACTCCACATGAGTTTCTTTCCAGATTTTATGCAGGTATAAATCACTCCGGCTGATTTTGAAGTTGCTCCAGCTTTAAGACATACCGCTCCGGGGATTGGTTTTGCCACCGCCGAGGTTGCAACAGAGTCAATCACAAACAAAAGTACTAGCAGAATAGCCATGCGGCGCTTCATATTTACATGTTACTCGTAAAGTTTAAAAATTTCGAAACTTTCAAAACAATGAGAGTTAGCCTTAACTTCCAGATAGGCCAACCGTAAAGATAAAGAAAATCCCGCCGATTGCTAGTATCGCCACGACTAAGAGAATCTTCTTGCGTTTGCTCAATTTCACCACTTCTGATGCTTCATTTCGATATGGTGACAAAGTAGGTTTAGTTGAGGAGATAACGACGGAATAAATAGATACAAAAAGTAGGATTCGGCCTATTGTGGCAAAACTCCATCCGAAATCGGAGATTATATCTCTTGAAATTATTACCGGAATAACTAGAGCTAGTAGGAGTAGTACTCCCCTTGTGCGTTTGCCAAGTGCAGTGTTCCATGTAGCCACTGATGCCAATGCCACAGCGGGAAACATCATTCCGCCAGCGGCAGTAAAGATGGGTAGTGAGAAAATAACACCACTTGTGCGAATGAGGAGCACGCTACGCCTGCCCTTAAACCGTTGACGAAGTAATCTCACCAAAGATTGATTGACCATAAAAATCATAAAAGCCATTACTATAAAAATCGATCCACTCCATGAGAACTCAGGATCTGTTGAAATCCATCTCATCCATGCCCGGGCGACTACACCTACAACAAAGCCCTTCACGAGAGCAGCGAGAATTATCTTTATTGTGCTTTTAACGGCCCCCGGTTGCATGGGGAAATCATAATATCCAGAAATGTGATTTACAACACAGCAAATCTGAGCGTAGTTTGTGCCTTAAATAAAGAGTAGTTGAGCGTTCGCTGATATCTCTATGAAATCTGAGGCACTAATAATGCCTTCGACGTCATCGCGCAAATCAAGTTCACTCACTTTGTTCATATCGGCAGATAAACGGCATGCCCACAAATGCCCTCCGGATGCCACAATTTGATCTAAGAAATCGGGGACATCGGGGATATGTAAATCTTCTAACTGTTTTTTCAACATCTTGGTTGCCATCGCAGTCATACCTGGTGCCGGCATAACAGCTTGAGGGATATGTAGATTGGTGCCTGGCAAATGCATTGCAGTGTTACCAGCGGGTGAGAATTGCAGATCGTTCATACGGGATTTAATAATCATGTCAAAGCCCCAGAAAGTAAAGAAGATATGTGTTTCAATACCTTCGCCTAAGGCGGCATTGCCCAAAATCAAACCTGGGTATGCCATATCAAGATTTCCCTTTGAACAGATAATTGCTAATTTGCGGTCAGTTTCTTCCCCGCCAAAATTTGGAACAATTGCAGGTGTAGTCATTTCATTCTCCTTTAGACGCAGCCCTTAGGCTTTGGAAGTCCAGCTATGTAAGACATTTTCTTGGCAGGTTTCTTTGGAAATAATTCAAACTGTTCTTTAATCGGAAAACCACCGACAGTTTGGGTATGGCGAGATGTGGATGATTCACCCTCTTTTTTAAAGTCATCTCGCAGAAAATGGATGACCTCCCAATGGCGGGGAGTTAATTCGATTTCTACTTGTGCAGCAAGTACTTTTGCAATTTCATCGTTCCATTCGTCATAGACGGTCATGAAACCCTCATCGTTGACGGTGACTTGCTTGCCTGCAATTTCAATTGTTGGCATTTAATCTCTCCTTTTCATTTTTGGTTACTTGGACTTTTCCAGCCATTGACATCAGTGCCGGAATTGGTAGATAACGACCTTTGAGCAAAATGTTCCAATAGATCCATCGGAAGGCTAACTTCCCGATGTGATTGAGGCGACTCTCCTTCAGCAATGCTAATGGACCAATCACTGGGATTGGGAATTTTCCAGTTAAGGGTTCCACCTCGTAATTAAAGTCAATTAATAAGCCTTTACCGTTTCCCGATTCTATAAAGCAGTTGGCATGGCCATCGAAGTTATGATTCATCGGGCGGCCATTGACATAGTCAACAAAGTTTTCTGAGAATAAGTCGACAGCAAAGTGCGCTACCGATCCAGCTTTAGATGCGGGAATATTGGAGGCATCACCTAAAACAAAGATATTGGGATATGCATCTGAAAGGAAATTACGCTTATTAACTGGAACATAGTTGAGTTCATCGCCCAATCCAGAGCGTTCAATAAAATCAGCACCCATATTAAGCGGAACAGTTACGAGTAAATCAAAGGCAATCTCGCGTTCATCCATTGAGACCATCGTCTTGGCTTCAACATCAATATGCTCGATTACAAAATCTGACTCCAATGATATTTTACGATCATTGAGCATCATCCCAAGCTGCTTAGAAGCAACGGGTTTCGTGAATGCACCTTCTAGAGGAGTCACAAAAACAATCTCAACCTTGTCGCGGATTCCGCGCTTTTCAAAGTATGCATTGGCGAGGAATGTAAATTCTAGCGGAGCAACTGGACACTTAATCGGCATCTCAGTGATATGAACAACTAAGCGGCCACCGTTAAAATTCTTAAGTGCGTCACGCAGCGCAGTTGAGCCTGCCAATGTATAGAAATCAAAAACGCTCTTATACCAAATGGCAGGATCACTCATGCCAAGAGTCTGATCCGGGCGTGGAGTCGTACCAGATGCAATTACTAAGTAGTCATACCCAATTTCACGTCCATCTTTCAAGAAGGTTTTATTGAGTGTTGGATCAACTTTTTCAATCTCGGCTTGAATAAAGTTAACACCCTTAGGAAAGAAACTTTGGCGTTTTTTAATTAACTGCTCAGGTTCATACGTTCCAAAGGGCATTAACAATAACCCTGGCTGATAAATATGTTCAGTCTCTTGATCGACTACTGTTATTTCCCATGCATCATTAGGAAGCTTTTTTCTAAGTTTATTCACGACCATCGTGCCAGCGGCGCCTGCACCTAAGACGAGTAATTTTTTCATTTATTTCCTCTCCGTCATGGCCCAATATACTCTTGGGTAAAAAGAGACATTGAGAAAAATTAGTGATTTAGGTCGCCTGCTACTTTTGCGCTCAATATCAATGGATTTTTATTGATTTTCGAAGGGCTATCTCTCAATAGTCAATTTGTGGGATAGTTGAGCATGAACCAAAAGTTACTAGTAAACAAAAAATGGAGTGCGCGTGATGCAAAGCGTTGCATTGTTATTCCGACGGATTTAGATCATAAGTATTCACGTGGAACTCTTGGAGTTATTACTGGCTCAGCTCAGTATCCAGGTGCGGCGGTACTATCAACGTCGGCCGCTGCTGCAAGCGGAGTTGGCATGGTTCGATTTCATAGCTCATCTGGTCTGGCACATCTCGTCCTACATGCAACTCCATCGGTGGTTGTACAACCCGGCAAAGTTGCAGCATGGTTAATTGGCTCCGGGATACCGTCTAAAAAATATTCAGATGTGTCTACCTGGCTTCGCCATCGTTGGTTCACACTTGCAAAATCTCAATCAGTTCCTACTGTTCTTGATGCTGGAGCACTCTTTTTGGCAGGATCATTGGAACAACCAACGCTAATTACTCCGCATAGCGCCGAACTTTCGGCCTTACTAACAGCGCGCGGTGTCCCTGTGTCATTGGAGGCAATTGAGGGTGATCCCAAGAAGTGGGTACAGGGAGCTGCAAAAACTTTAGGGGTAACGGTTCTCTTAAAAGGAGCAATAACTTTTGTAGCTAACGATCAAATTTGTATCGAACTTCCCGTTGCTACTCCATGGTTAGCAACCGCCGGAACTGGTGATGTGCTCGCTGGCATTATTGGAGCTTTGGTCGCAACAAACACAATTGAAATACTAAATGATACAAATCGTTTAGCCGAAGTTGCTGCAACGGGTGCGCTCATACATGCACAATCGGCGATGAATGCATCTAGGGGTGGCCCTATTTCGGCAGAAATGATTGTGAAAGAGATATCTGGTGCCATCTCTCAAATACTTAATTAGCATCTCTAAGTCGAGGTAAGAGTTTTCTTTCTTGTTACCCTGTTTAAATGAATGAGCGCGTGCTTGTTGTTATTGATGATGGGTTCGAACTTTCTACCTTAGTTCCTGCTCTCAGATTGCACGAGATGGATATCATCGGTGAAGCAAGAAGTGAAAGCGTGGCACTCAATCTCCTCAATAGGCTCCAGCCCGATGTAGTTCTGTTAGATATGCATATCGCCGGAATCTCTGCAATTCAAATTGCCGTGAATATTCGTAAATCAAAACCCAAAGTGGGGATTGTTATTTTAGAGAGTTGCTCAGATGTTCGCCTTCTAGGTGATCGCCACATTGATATACCTGTCGGCACAAAGGTAATCCTCAAGAAATCGGCCACGGATCTCTTAGTTTTATGTGCAGCAATTGCCGACTCCAAGGTTTCGGCCGATGAAAGCCATGAAGTTTCTTGGATAAATGGAAGTGTTTCCATAAAAGAAAACTCTCTGCACGGCTTGCTCGCACAACTCACTGATGTGCAAGTTCAAACGCTTCGATTGGTGGCCGATGGTTTAACAAATGCCCACATTGGTCGAGTTAGATATGTCAGTGACAAATCGGTTGAGCAGATCATCTCCCGTGTGGCTCAGGAGTTCAATATTCAGCAAGATCACAATAAAAACATGCGTGTTCAGTTAGTTAATGAGTATTACAAGTGGTTGGGCGCGCCTCACCACTAACACCGAAGGCTCACAGAAATGGCGGGTAAGGTCGCCCACTATGGAGCTAGAAGAGATGCGAGGGCGTTGGAACGAGGTTCTCGATGCGCTTTTGCTTCAAGATCGTGTTGCCTGGCTGGCTTTTTTCGATGCTCGGCTAGCCGATTTTGATGGAAAGATTCTCACTCTGGACTTTTCTGATAGTCGAAAACTAGGTGGGGCCCACGAGTACTCTGAGGCAAGAATTAGAGCACAGCAATTACTATCCCTCACCATACATTCTCTTTATTCTCTTGACGTTACAATTATAGAGAAATGAAAATTCGAGCAGCTATAACTGCGATCGCCCTTGGCATAGTAACTATTGGGATTCCAAGCACACAGGCGTCAACGGCTCAACTCTCACTTACGGTGCGACAAACACCATCGACTAGTGAGGCGCTTTTAACTTTTTATGGAACTATAAAACCTGCAAGAGCGGGCACTGCAGTAACGATTCAAATAAAAAATACTGGAGTGTGGGAGAACACTCGATTTAGTACTAAGACCACCAAAGCTGGAACTTGGAAGATTGTGGCACTTGCAACTGCACTTGAATCAAAAGTATCTTACCGAGCCAGTGCGATTGCGCGCGGAAATAGTATCTACTCACCGATGCGCACCATCATTATTAAACAGATGGACGTATTTTCAGAGAGTGACCCCGCACTTGTGATTGGTCAGTTTGGTCCTGGTGGGCGTATTCATGGCGCAGATATTAGCCGTTGGCAACATCCTGAAGACAAAGCTATTGACTTCGAGAAGATGTATAGCGCTGGTATTCGATTTGTCATGATTAAGGCCTCAGATACGCGAGATGAAGCCGATGCCCTTGCTTTAAAGTATTTGGTGATGGACCATAGCGCTGCGCAAGCTGCCGGAATTTACACAGGTTTTTATCACTACACAACTCTGCCCGATGTTGAAGATGCCGATGCGATTATTCGAGATGCCACCGCACAAGCGCAAAAGGTTATCTGGCGTTTAGCATCTATCGGCGGATATACCGAGCGCGATTTACCGTACGCCTTAGATCTTGAAAATAAGTGTGTTCGACTATCTTCTACTGGGGCTTGCCAAAAATACGCCTCACGTAGCGCCGTAACTCTCTGGGCGACTACCTTTCTAGCTCTTCTTAAAGAGAAGACTGGAAAAACCCCAATCATGTACTCATACGCCAATTTCCTTGAGGGTTCCATGATTCGAAGTGTTGAACTCGCACAGTATCCATTGTGGTTAGCCCACTATGCAATTGATCCAGCAAATCCCGTGAACCAACCGGGACTTAAATCCAATGGTTGTTACGTACATTCATGGACAAGTGCAAACTGTGATTCGCAGTGGACCATGTGGCAGTACTCATCATGTGGCATTGCACCTAAATATGGAGTACCCGGGTCACGTCTTGATCTAAATGTATTTAGAGGTACTGCGCAGGCATTCTTGGATCTCATTCAAGGTAGTTGGACGCCAACGCAAGTTGATTTAATGCCCATGTATGAGCCAACTTTCATAACTCTATTAGGACAGTCGGCTACAACCACTAATAAACCGGTGAGCTTCAATGTCAGCGTTGTGCGCCCAGATTTAACTCCAGTTGTGACAGGAGGCGTAAAGTTAGTCTTTGATCCACTGATTGCACCCCTTGAGAGACCAAAACAAAACCTTGTGCGTGCCACTAGCGGGCTTTGGACACTCTCGGTTAAGGGTCTGGCTGCAGGCACATATGTAGGAAATATTCTCTTTAATGATGTATCTAAAACACATGCACAAAGTTGGCTACCAGTAACTTTCACTCTTGAACAAGGAGCGATACCGACAATTACTCCAACTCCAACTGTGAAACCAACTCCTAAGCCTTCAGTTGATGGATGCAGAAACCAGATTAAGAATTAACTTTTTCGTTAACTTTTAAGATTTCATCCATCGCAGTTAGCTCGCGCTCAACGAGTGATTCGTAGGCTGCAACTGAACTCTTGCGCTCTTTTGTAGACCAACCCAAAACCGGAGCAATTATTTCAGAGATAGCCTCGGCAAGGTTTAATCCATGATTGTGGGCTTCGAAGGCGATACGAGTACGACGAGAAATCACATCGTCAATACTTTGAGCTCCCTCGTGGCTAGCTGCGTAGTAAATCTCAGCTCTTATATAAGGCAATTCGGGTGAGAGTCTCTTGCCTAAGGCTGGATTTCCCCTAATTAACTCTAAAACTTCGCTAATCATTGAACCATAACGGTTGAGAAGATGAATAATCGATTCAGCCAATAAACCGCTTTCTTCAGCAAGGCGATCAACTTGTTGCACTAAAGCAAAGTAACCATCAGCGCCAACGAGTGGAAGTTTATCTGTAACCGACTCTGGGATCAGTTTGCGAAGCTCAATTGCTGCAAGGTCAATTACATCCTTACTCATAATGCGATATGTGGTGTATTTTCCTCCAGCAATACTGACGAAGCCTGGTGCAGGTCTATCTACCGTATGTTCACGCGAGAGTTTAGTGGTAACAGAACCCTTGTTATTTGCTACTAACGGTCGAAGTCCAGCATAAACTCCAATTATCTCGTCAAATTTAATTTGTGGAGTAAGAACGCGATTGGCTTGATCCACGATGTATTGGACATCTTCACGATTAGCGAAAGGCTCAGCGCGATCTCCTGTATACGGAGTGTCGGTTGTTCCAACAATCCATTTATCACCCCAAGGAATAATGAAGAGAACTGAAACTGGGGTTTTAAGAATAATACCGGCGTCGGATTTAATCGCCGAACCAGGTAAAACGATATGGACACCTTTGCTCATTGTGACGTTATATCCAGCTTTTAAATCAAATTTTTCGTGAAGCGAGTCGCTCCAAATTCCAGCGCACATAACCGTCACTGTTGCTTTAATTGCAATGCTTTTCCCACTCACTAGATCCTTAGCATTTACGCCAATAATCTGCTTTCCTTCTCGAATGAGTGATTCGGCGCTCATGCGAGTTGCAATAATTGCTCCATGGCGCGCTGCAGTGCGAGCAACACTGAGTGTGTGGCGGGCATCATCTACTTGTGCATCAAAGTATTTTATTGCTCCCAAAATAATATCTGGCCGTAACGAAGGTGCGATCTCATTAATCTGTTTCTGGCTCAAGTGTTTGTGCCATGGCAAAGTGCGTGCAAATCCACGGAGCGCGTCGTATAGCGCTAATCCTGCCCCAACGTAGGTGCGTTCTTTAAACTTTTCGGTGAGCGGAAAAAGAAAGCCAACGGGTTTTACTAAATGTGGGCAGAGTGTCGAGACGAGAAGTTCTCGCTCATGTAGCGCCTCTCGAACTAATTTGAAGTCATACTGCTCGAGATAGCGAAGGCCACCATGAATTAATTTACTCGAGCGGCTGGATGTTCCTGCGGCAATATCTTGGGACTCGATTAATGCAACTTTCAATCCTCGAGAGGCGGCATCTAGAGCAGCACCAACGCCATTTACTCCCCCGCCGATTACCAAAACATCAAATCTCTCGCTGCCTAATGCAGCGATGGCGTTTTCGCGTTGTATTGGGTTTAAATCAAATAAAAACATATGCGTTGCATCTCCATTGCAGCCTTTGTAGAGTTAAGCCTAACCGAATAGAGACGGGTTTGCCTTATTGTGAGATACATCGGCAGTTTGGATCAAGGCACAAGTAGTACACGATTTATGATCTTTGACCATTCTGGAAAAGTTGTCGGACAGCACCAAGTGGAGCATCGTCAAATTCTTCCCCAAGCCGGCTGGGTCGAGCATAATGCCGCCGAAATTTGGGAGCGTACCCAGGAAGTAATATCTGCCGCATTGAGACAGGCCGATGTTTTGGGCTCGGATTTAGTGGCGATAGGAATCACAAATCAGCGTGAAACAACGGTCGTTTGGGATGCCGACACTGGGCGGCCCTTATCCAATGCCATCGTGTGGCAGGACACACGAACTACTAATTTTTTAGAGTCCCTGAGTGAGGGTGAGCGAAAACTCATCGTTTTCAAGACGGGCTTAACTATTGCGCCATATTTTGCTGGAAGTAAAATGAACTGGCTGTTAGAAAATGTTCCGGAAGCTCGCGGTGCCAGCGCTCGCTTTGGAACTATAGATTCCTGGCTACTCTGGAACTTAACCGGAGGAGTGCACGGTGGTGTTCACGCTACTGATGTCACGAATGCAAGCCGTACTTTGCTCATGAACCTTGAAACTCTGGACTGGGATGATGAGCTACTTTCAATTTTTGGCGTTACACGAAAGTCACTACCAGTTATTAAATCTTCATCGGAGACGTATGGGTTCACCGATCCCCACGGAGCCTTTGGTACAGCAATCCCAATCGCTGGAATTTTAGGTGATCAGCAGGCGGCAATGGTTGGCCAAGTTTGTTTCGAGCGCGGTGAATCAAAGACTACCTATGGCACAGGCAACTTTGCATTGCTCAATACTGGTACTGAAGTTGTGCGATCCAAAAATGGATTATTAACCACGGTTTGTTTTAAATTTGGCGATGAGCCGGCACGTTATGCTCTTGAAGGATCGGTTGCAGTTACCGGATCTGCCATCCAGTGGCTTAGAGATCAATTAGGCGTTATATCTAATGCAGCAGAGACTGAGACTTTAGCCTCCTCCGTTGCCGACACTGCAGGGGTTTATTTCGTCCCCGCTTTCTCAGGATTATTTGCTCCGTACTGGCGCAGCGATGCTCGCGGAGTCATTGTGGGTCTCACACGTGCGGCAACAAGGGCACACCTTGCACGTGCTGCTCTCGAGGCCATCTGTTATCAGACTCGTGATGTCATGGATGCGATGGTTGCCGACAGTGGCACGCCTATGAGTACGATGCGAGTAGACGGTGGAATAACAGCAAACTCTCTCTGCATGCAGATGCAGGCCGATATTATGGGCGTAGAGATTTCTAAACCATTAATTTCAGAGACAACTGCGCTTGGAGCTGCATATGCCGCTGGTTTAGCAGTAGGTTTTTGGGAATCAAAGGATGAAGTTCGCCGACAATGGCAAGAATCTCGTCGTTGGTCTCCAACTAGCACTTTTGAAACGCGTGAAATTGGTTATTCTCAGTGGAAAAAAGCCGTCGAACGCACGCTTAATTGGAGCGATTAAATCTCTGTAATCTCTATGAGAAATGCATTTGCCGGAGCAAGAATAGGTGCACTGACGCCAATGTGTGCCAATGCAGATCCTGAAAGTTTTATACCCTCCATCCAAAGCGGCGGAGAGATGAGCATAAAGCGAGGCTTTCCTGCCGGATAAACCGCCTTGATTGAATATGTAGCGCTCTGATTTAATCCGGGAAATTTCAATGGCGAAGGGTGAATGGCAACCGTTGGCGTTAACTGAACAAATGCAAAAATCCCTTGGGATTGATCGCGTGCGATTACACCATACAAATTACCGTGGACATCTGGATAATCGACACGAACCATTCGACCACTATGTAAGAGTCCTCGTTTAGTTTTGTAATAGGTCGCCCACGTCGCTAGATGTTGGAGTTCTTCATCCGTGGCCTCAGTAATGTTCCATTCAATTCCAGCATGGCCAAAAAGTGCAGTCGTCGCCCGCATTGATAATTCGAGAGTTCGACCAGTTTGATGGCCATGTGTGGGACCAATATGTGTTCCTAGCATTTCAGGGGGAATAACCTGAGCAGTCCATCGTTGAATTGTTTGACGTTCGAGCGCATCATTATTATCACTTGTCCAAAAGCGATCAACTAAATCTATAACACCTAAATCAATGCGTGCTCCTCCGGATGCACAAGACTCTATTTCTAATCCTGGATGGCGCGATTTTAACTCAGCAAATAAGCGGTAAATTGCTTGAGTTTGAGTTCGCACACCAGCATGACCTACGTGCCCAGCATCAACTAAAACTCGATTGTGATCCCATTTAATATATTCGATATTATGATTTTTTAAAATCTGCGATGTTTGTTCTAGTACATGGTTATAAGCACCCTCATGAGCTAAATCTAAAACAAGTTGGTGGCGCCATAAAGGTGGAATGCGATCGCCTTCATGCAAAATCCAATCCGGGTGAGCACGATACAAATCAGAGTCTTGATTGACCATTTCACCTTCAAACCACAAACCAAATTCAACTCCCTTCGAGTTTATGTATTCAATTATCGGGTTTAATCCGTTGGGCCAAACTTGCGAATCAATAACCCAATCGCCTAAACCGGCTCGATCGTTACGTCGAGAATGAAACCACCCATCATCTAAAACAACACGTTCAACTCCGATTTGAGCGGCCACATCAACTAACTCTCTTATAGCCTTCTCTTCATGATTAAAATAGAGGGCTTCCCACATATTGAGAGTGAGTGGGCGAGGACGTTTAGGGTGCATAGTCCGAGCACGAATGTGCGAGTGGAAAGCGGCACTAATTCCATCCAGGCCAGCATCTGAAAATACTGAAACTATGGACGGTGCTTTATATGTTTGTCCAGACGCTAAAACAACTTCGCCGGGCAGCAAAAGTTCGCCGGCACCAATAGATTGCTGCCCATCGAATCCGCGTTCGATTAAGTATTGAGAATTCCCACTCCAAGCAATGCTTGTTGCCCAAGCTGAGCCATTGTTGAAGTTAGTTTGCTTAGTTAAGGCGATTTCGGCAATTGAAAAATTGTGACCGCTTCTACCTTCTCGCGATTCGCGTATCCACGTGCCAATAGAGATATCGCGACGTTGGGGTTGACGTTCATTTGACCATCGACCAGCAAAATCTAAACTTTGATCTGCCTCTTGCGGCAATGGAAGCCAATGAATATATTCATTAAGGCAGTAATCGTTTTCACCGATATTTTTTACTGTCGCACTTTGGGTCAAAACACCGAATATATCTAAATCGAAGATAATAATAACTTCAAGTTCAGCGAAAAAATCGCGAAAGGTTACTGAGCAATGATTGTCAATATGGTGGAAATCCGTGACCTCAAACTTGGTTGACCATGCGCTCCCGCTTCGATGACCACTGAGTGTTGGCCGACCTAGGAATCCGCGTGCGCTCTCACGCATAATCCCTGAATTCGGCGATTGATCCCACGAGCTATTGGCAATTGAATGCTTCTGGGCAACTCCGATATCGGATATATTGCCAATGAGAGAGTGACCCCAATGGGCAATAACTAATGCGCCATCTCGCACTTCAAGAAGCAACGAACTGGTATCTGCGCTCAGAAGTGCCGATTGCTTAGTCACACAGGTAGAGTAACGACACTATGGCACAGAGTAAAAGACTCACTGCAGGCATCACGCGCAATAACCGAGAGATGGCCGATGGCCGAACAATTCGCTACTACGACACCGCAGGTCAATCACGTGTAGCAGTTGATCGACGCCCCGTCGAAGAACAGCCCGCTATTGGTGAACTTCGACTTGACGCTTTAGTTAATGAGTGGATTGCAATGGCTGCTCACCGTCAAGGGCGAATCTTTTTACCCCCCAAAGAACTCTGCCCACTGTGTCCATCAACTGGCGAGCTTTTAACTGAAGTACCGGAACAAGATTTTGAAGTTGTCGTCTTTGATAACCGCTCTCCTTCGCTTCGACCACCCTTTGGCGATTGGGCATTGCCTGATCTAGTAGGACCCGATACCGATACAGGAACAGCTGCTGGCAAATGTGAAGTAATTTGTTTCACGGCAGATCATGGAAAATCATTTAAAGATTTGACGCCTGCACGAGTACGGGTCTTACTCGAAGCATGGATTGATCGAAACGAAGAGCTATCACAAGTACCCTATATTGCACATATCGCACCTTTTGAAAACCGAGGCGAAGAGATTGGTGTCACTCTCTCCCACCCGCATGGGCAGATTTATGCATACTCTTATCTTCCACCCCGAGTTGAAAAAATGTTGGCCGCTGCAGTTGCGTATAAGAATTCAACCGGCAAAATCTTATTTGACGAAGTTATAGCCCGCGAAATTCGAGAGAAAGAACGCATTGTTGCTCAGAACGATCGCTGGATTGCATTTGTTCCGTATGCAGCACGCTACCCATTCGAAATTCATGTGGCGCCTCTCAATCCAGTGGCCGACTTGACCGGTCTAACGCAAGAGGACCGAACCGCCTTTCCTGAATTAGCGATAGAAATCATGAAGCGACTCGATGGCGTATTTGGAATCGAGATGGCCTACATAGCAGCGTGGCATCAAGCTCCTGTACACATTGGGCGCGATGTCTTGCGCCTACATTGGCAGATAACAAGTGTGCATCGGGCACCGGGAAAACTTAAATATCTGGCCGGTTCAGAGTCTGCGATGGGAGCATTTATTATGGACCTGCGTCCCGAAAAATCTGCAACTCAGCTTCGCGAAGTGGAGCTCTAATTATGCGCGTACTTGTAACTGGAGGAGCTGGCTATATTGGTTCGACGGCCGTTGAAATTATGCGCCACCAAGGATTTGAAATCAGCGTCTTGGATGATTGCAGCACGGGCCATGCCGACTCCGTACCTTCAGGCGTGCGCTTTGTTCAGGGATCACTCTTGCATGAAAACGAGATTGCCGAGGCGCTGATGGGTGTAGATGCCGTAATTCACTTTGCTGGTAAGTCGCTCGTTGGCGAGTCTGTAGAGAAACCTGATTTGTATCAAAGTGTAAATGTCGGTGGAACACGAAATCTACTTGATGGAATGCACACGGCGGGCGTTAAGAAAATAGTATTTTCATCTTCGGCGGCAACATATGGAGAACCTGCAGTAATTCCAATAAAGGAAAGTGCGCAGACTTCACCAACTAATCCCTACGGTGCAACTAAATTAGAGATCGATCACATGATCCATACTGAGGCAGAACAACACAACATCGCCGCGGTTTCGCTTCGTTATTTTAATGTCGCAGGCGCGCTCAAATGTGATAGAGGATGGTTAGCAGAGCGCCATAATCCTGAAACTCACTTGATTCCAAATGTACTTCGAAGTTCAAGTGATAATCCGGTAAGAATCTTTGGAGGCGATTGGCCTACACCAGATGGCACCTGCATTCGTGATTACGTTCATGTAATTGACTTAATCGATGCCCATATTAAAGCGCTCAACTCCCTCGAAAATGGCGTACACGAGATTTATAATCTAGGAAGTGGTGATGGATATTCAGTTCGACAGGTTATCGCTGCGGCAGCAAAAGCCAAGGGGCAAGAGATACCAACTATTGATTCACCTCGGCGTGCCGGAGATCCAGCGGTTTTAATTGCAGATATTAGTAAGGCTAGAAAAATTCTTGGGTGGAGCCCATCGAGGGGAATTAATGAGATGGTTTCTGACACTTTGGCTTCATTTGACTAGTATGTCGAATTCAAAAATTGAAAGGGAGTTTGTTCGTACTTTCGGTAAGGCACCGGAGGTTATTGCGGCAGCGCCAGGCCGAGTTAATTTAATTGGCGAACATATTGATTACAGCGATGGCTATGTCCTTCCCTTTGCGATTGCAGATCGAACGTACGCAGCTATCGGTAAACGCTCAGATAACTTAGTGCGGATTGCATCTGTCCAACGTAGAAATTCAACCATCACTATTAAAGTTGATGAGATTCAACCTGAACGTAAAGGCTCGTGGGAACGTTATGTTTTAAGCGTTATGTGGGCGATGGAGATAAGACATGGGGTCGATGTCATGATCGATGGACATGTGCCTCTCGGTGCCGGTCTATCTTCTTCAGCGGCACTGGAGTGCAGCGTTGCAACTGCCCTCAACGATTTATTTTCGTGCGGCTTTGATTTAGAATCTTTAGCAAGACTGACCCAAAGGGGCGAGAATGAATATGTAGGCGTTCCATGCGGAATTATGGATCAATCCGTCTCCTTAATGGCCAAAAGTGGTTCAGCGCTCTTGTTAGATTGCCGCGACTTAACATCGCGAAACGTTGCATTCGATGTCGCATCGCACGGACTTGAACTTCTTATTATCGATACTCAAGCCCACCACTCCTTAACCGATGGTGGGTATGCAGAGCGTCGCGCATCATGTGAGCGAGTTGTTACCAAACTATCCATTAGGTCTATGCGTGAATTAACTTTAGAAAAACTTGAAGAAGCCAAAGATGTACTGACTGAGGTTGAATTCATCCGGGCACGTCATGCAGTAACTGAAATTGCGCGTGTTTTAGATGCAGTTTTCGCTCTGGAGGCCAAGAATTTTAAGCGACTCGGAGAACTTCTCAATGCATCGCACGCATCTTTACGCGATGATTATGCAGTTTCTTGTCCAGAACTTAACACAGCCGTTGATGCATCTCTGTCTGCCGGTGCACTTGGTGCTCGAATGGTAGGCGGGGGTTTTGGTGGGAGTGCAATCGCATTGATTGAAGCAAAAAAAACCCAAGCAACGATTCAAGCCGTTGAGAGCGGCTTTGCCAGTAAGAAATTTAAAGCCCCACGTTTTTTTACTTCACTTCCAAGCCAAGGTGCAGAGATTATTCAACGGGGTTAATAGAGATAACTTCAACGCCACCGATTGAGTTAAGTAGCTCAATTAAGTCAGTTGGATCACTGCCAGGAACAGCAACAGTAATATCATCAAAGCCACGTCCCCCTTCGGACTTAAGAACAACGAGCTCTCTTATATCTCCACCTGCAGCACCAATGGCAGATGCAAGTAGACCTAAAGATCCAGGGCGATCCGGAAGAGCTACGTTAAGACGAAATAGAGCCATGGATAGATACTATCCTGACCCTATTTCGTCTACGTTACAGATTTCTTACAACTGGAGTTTCCACCTTAGTTTGATGGAGCTGAGCCGAGAAGAACTTTGAAGCTCTTCGCTCCCCCAGTCGGTAAATCAACAACGACGGTGACGGTAGTTCCAGGTGCATATGAACGTATTCGAACGATAGCTCCAACGGGATCGGCGATCTTTACACCATCAATCGACCTAATTACCGAACCTGCTGGAATGCCCGCCTTTTCAGCGCCCTCCCCAGGACTCAATCTTAGAATTCTTGCACCAGTGCCTGTGAAGGTTGCATCAAAAAAGATTCCCAAAACCGGTCTCGTTGATTTACCTGTCTGGATTAACTCATCAACAACACGTTTGGCCTCGTTAATGGGTATAGAAAATCCGAGTCCAATATTTCCGGCAGTACCATCGTTCGATAGAGATGCAATCGCGGAGTTAACTCCAATGATTCGACCCGAAGAGTCAAGAAGTGCGCCACCTGAGTTACCTGGATTAATCGCGGCATCGGTTTGAATCGCATTAACGTAAGACTCAGCGCCTAAAGTTCCTGCTGTTACAGGGCGATTGAGCGCTGAAACGATTCCGCTGGTAACGGTGCTAGCTAACCCAAGTGGAGAACCGATGGCAACGACCGCCTCACCCACACTAATTTTAGAGGAATCACCAATGCTAATAATGGGAAGATTTCCTTTGTCTACTTTTAGGACGGCTATATCGTATGTTGAATCGCGACCTACAATTGTTGCCGGAGATGTATCTCCATTTGAAAGTTCAACTAAGATTGTTCCAGTCGTTGCCGCATTTTCTATCACATGACTATTGGTAATAATGTAAGAAGTTGTTGAGTTGCTCTGATAAATAGAGCCAGAGCCCGTGCCTGAACCATTAATCGATGTGACTTTTATTGATACAACCGATGGAGTTACAAGAGCTGCAATTGACTTAACATCAATGGTCGACCCACCTAAAGTAACTAGAGTGCGAGATGCGGGGCAAGTTCCATTGCTTGATAAATACAAAACTTGAGTCCTTTTATCGACACAGGCCTTGGTTCCAAGTGGCTCACTTGTAGCCGCCGTTGCAACCCCGCCAACTACGGTTGCACCTAATAAGAAACCAACCCCTAGTTTGGCCATACTTGACTTCATGATTTATCCTCATTTCTTTGCCACCGATTGTATAAAGAGATTGTGAGAAGCGCTTTAAAGTTTACTGAGACTTAGGGTAAAAAATTAAACGAGTACTACCCAGGCTCCTTCGATTACCACTTTAACAGAGGGCAGCTTAGAAGTAGCAGGACCAGCAATTACATTGGCAGATTTAAAGGGGTCAAATTTAGAGCCATGACATGGACACTTGAGTGTTTTACTCGAAGGAAAGTAGGAAACAGTGCAACCTTGGTGTGTACATATGGCAGAGTATGCAAAGACACCGGTCTTGGTTCTAAATAGAATTGCGGGTGCGCCATTTGCCAACGCGAAGTTTTTGGTGGCCCCTACTTTAAGTGCAGTCAGTTTCACAATTCTTACCTTAGTTGCCGCCGAGGCGTTATCTTGATTGGAATTTGGAGTAAAGAACTTTCCAACACCAGCAAAAGCAATAGCTAGAGTTCCGATGATTCCAACGCGCATAACGCCTCTACGCTCAAGCGACATAGCAAAACCCTTTCGATTATTTTTAATGAGAAGTAAGTAGGACAACCAGAGAACTGCATATGCGGTATCACTAGCCAAAAAATACGGATCCACATAGAAACTACTGGCTAGCCACAATCCAACTGACATTGAAAAGCCTCCAAAAGCGGCCATGGTTGGAACTACCCAAAAAATCGTCGCCAATCCAATTGCGAACTCGGATATCATCACGAAAATGCCGACCTGAACTGAGTTTTCAATGAGCCTTTCAAGTACAAATCCAATGGGTGATTGAGTTGAATAGCCAGTGAGTTGAGTGCCTATGAAAGTCGTGGAGCCAGCCTTTAAAAAGCCAGGATCTGTGGCCTTATTCCACGCGGCAAATAACCAGGTAAATCCAAGCCAGAAACGTATTATTCGAGTAGGCCATAATTGAGATTGCCATGAAGCCGCAGCCGCCCTAAAGAATCTAAGATTCATGGAGGAAATAGTAAGGGCAAGGGGACGGTCCCGCGATAAATTGCGCTCCCTGACTTGGATTCGAACCAAGAACCTGCCGGTTAACAGCCGGCTGCTCTGCCATTGAGCTATCAGGGATCAATGAGTACGAGCGCAAACTCTAGCGCACGGGGGGCGTTCTTCGAAAATTGAGAGTAATTAAAGGCTTCCAAGGGCTAAATCATGCAACGAACGGCGTTTACTCTCAAGGGCAACTAGAGCGCCAAATGCTGCGCTATATTCGATTTCATTCTCAACTGGATTAAGCCGTTGGAGGCTCGATTTTAGTTCAGCGATAGATCGAGAGATCGCAACTTCACGTAAGCGAGCAATAATACTTGCAACATACATGGCCGTTGGTTTGCCATCGGCGCGAATCGGCTCAACTGTTAATTCAGTGAAAAGCGTTTTAATTTTTTCATCGGAGATTGAATCCATTGAAAGAGTTGGTTTCTTATCGATTGTTTTTCTCATCTCGCGGTATGCCGGGTGAGTAAAAGCATCTTGCTCAATATCGCTCCAAAGGCTCTCGGTGAAAAGCTGGGGCTCTTGCAAACGGGCTTTGAGAACCTCGCGCTCTAAAATTAATCGAGCATCATTAGCATCTGGCCGCCAATTATTATCTTCATGAGAATTCCCAGATGCGGCTTCAGCGCGAAGAGGTAATTTTACTCCTTGAGAAACCGCAGCTGAAACTATTTCGACTTCCACACCTAACCATCCGGCCAGCAAACGTGTGTATTCGGGACGAAGAGATTTATCGCGGATTTGAGCCACTAAAGGCGCAGCGGCGTTGAGTGCATTGATGCGGCCTTCCGCTGAATCTAACTTGTGATGTGCTAGTTCGCTGCGAATCGCAAACTCAAATAATGGGACGCGCCTGGCAATTAAATCCCTTAGTGCTAAATCACCTTTTTGCTGGCGTAGATCACACGGATCTAAACCATCGGGTTCGATAGCAACAAAAGTTTGAGTGACAAACTTCTGATCTTCGGTAAAAGCACGAAGCGCCGCTTTTTGCCCAGCTGTATCACCATCAAAGGTAAAGATAACTTCGCCTCTAAATGAATCATCATCCATTAACAATCTACGTAAAATTCTTATATGGTCGGCGCCAAATGCTGTCCCGCACGTCGCAACTGCCGTGGTTATCCCAGCAAGATGGGCAGCCATAACATCGGTGTAGCCCTCCACTATGACGGCTTGGCGCTTCTTTGCAATCTCTTTTTTAGCAACATCTAAACCATACAAAACCTGACTTTTTTTATAGACAGGCGTCTCTGGAGTATTTAAATATTTAGGCCCTTGGTCTTCGGTATCACTTGCTAATTTGCGTGCACCGAATCCAACAACATCACCTGAAATATCACGTATCGGCCACGTTAAGCGATTTCGAAATCTATCAATGGGGCCGCGTTGACCCATCTTTGATAATCCAGCGACCTCTAACTCGTCAGTTGTGTAGTCCATTGCTCGCAAATGCTTAGTGAGCGCATCCCATTCATCTGGGGCAAAACCAACACCGAACTGTATGCAGGCGGCTTTATCGAAGCCGCGCTTGGTTAATAAGTCGCGACCGTGTTGGGCGTTAGGGCTATTGAGTTGTGTTTGGTAAAACTTAGCGGCCTCGGTATTAACGGCGATCAAGCGTGAGCGAGCTCCGGCTGAATAAGTTGGAGAATGGCCGCTTCCTTCTTCATATCGAAGCGTGTAACCCAAACGATCGGCCAAGCGTTCAATTGTCTCCGTAAATGTTAAGTGATCTATTTTCATTAAGAAGGCGATGACATCACCACCGCTCTGGCAACCAAAGCAGTGAAAATATCCCTTACTTGGGGTTACATGAAAAGAGGGTGATTTCTCGTCATGAAAAGGGCACAGACCTTTCTTCTGTCCGCCGCCGGCGCTTTTTAACTGAACATAATCTCCAACAATCTCATCTATGGGTGCGCGATCTCGGATATATGCAACATCTTCGTCTCGAATACGCCCGCTCATAAGCTCACTTTAGCAATTTGCCAATAGGCGTGCATGTAAGACATACGCCCCAGGGTCGGTTAAGGCGGCGACTTGGTCGATTATTACACGCATGCGTGAGGTTTCATCAGCGGCCTCATTCCATGCTTTTATGAAAATCGAATCAAGTTCGCGCGGAGCACATTCTGTAAGCATCTCCACTAATTGCGCGATGATGATTTGTTGTTTTGCATATCGATCTTGTGAATGCGCGGCGTTAATTAAGTAATGCCCAGCTATAGCTTTGAGGAAATCAACCTCCACAACTTGATCACGTGGGATTTCAAGATTAGCTGAGTATCGCGAGAGGGGGCCATCACCATAAACTCTACGTGTTTCAACTTCGGCGGCAAGTACGAATCGACCAATTAACTGTGAAGTGGAGTCCTTTAACCTTGCTAAAGAGCGAAGAGTTCCATCGTAGTAATGTGGCCAGGCAGAAAGTGCCGCTAGACGTTTATGTGCATCGGCGGCCTCTTGCTCGGTTGCATCACTTCCGTAATCTTTTATCATCACGTCGTAAATTTGCGCCAAATCTCCTTCAAAGTTTTTGACCGAAATTTGGTCGACAAAGATCGCATCCTCTAAATCATGGACAGAATAAGCGCAATCATCCGACCAATCCATAATCTGAGCTTCAATACACTTCTTACCTACCGGTGCGCCAGTGCGCATCCAGTTAAAGACTTCAATATCATCTTCATAGACACCGAATTTTCGCGGGTTGTGCGAACGTGGCCATGGGTATTTTGTGGCACCATCTAGTGAGGCTCGAGTTAGATTTAAACCAATACTTTTACCATCTCCATCAACGGTCTTTGCCTCGAGGCGGACTAATAATCTAAAGCTCTGTGCATTTCCCTCGAATCCACCGAACTCTTTAGATATGTGCGCGAGAGCTTCTTCCCCATTGTGGCCGAAAGGTGGATGTCCTAAATCATGGGATAAACAAGCAGTGTCCTGTAAATCCGGATCGGCCCCAAGTGACTCACCTAATTCGCGTCCAATCTGTGCGCACTCTAGTGAATGAGATAGGCGTGTACGTTGAAAATCATTTTCCCAAGGCACTGCAACTTGGGTCTTGGCCGCTAATCTTCGTAGCGAAGCCGAGTGAATAACGCGCGCGCGATCTCGCATGAACTCAGTGCGTCCTGGACGTTTTGCCGGTTCATTTAAAAAGCGTTCCTTATCCTCTTCTCTATACGTCACGGCTTAACCTTAGTGAGGATATCTACGCCCGGTAAATGATCACTCACTTGTATGCCTCGACGCCCAAAGGTTATATATACCAAATATGCCCCAGCTTCACGAAGTAAATACTTGTATCCTGAGTTTGAAATCGTATTAGGACCGGTCTGCACCGGCGAGCAAGTACTAACTATCCCTTGATCATTTGCCATTGTCATTGCGCGTTGGCAGTGAAATGGATCGGTCACGATAATGACATCGCTAACCATTTCTTTTTTCATTTGCGCTGCGTAGGCCTTAGTACTCACTAAAGTGTCACGTCCCACTTCAATCGCAATAATTTTCGATGATGGAACTCCATGTGTTCGTAGCCATGCTTTACCTGATGCCGCCTCAGTCGTGCGATCTCCTGGGGCACCCGCACCAACGGTAATTATTCTTGGTGCAAGACCTAAATCAAAGATTCGCTTAGCTTCAATTAAACGTGCCTCTAAAGCATCCCCAGGTCTTCCATTCAACTGTGCAGCCCCTAAAACAACGATGACATCGGCGCTTCGGACAATTGGATTGTGTGCAGCTCGCCAGACTTTATTAACGGCGTAGCCAGGTGCGATTAGAGCGATGATAATTATCAGAGTCAATAAGCGGCCGATCCAGCGAAATAAAAACATCTATCCCCCTGAAAACGCATCTTCGAGTTCGACATGAACTAGCTCATCGGGATCATTGAGCCATCCATCTGGCAATGTTGGTGGGCGAGAATGGGTTGTTCGCCCCCGTGGCTTATCTCCAACTTCAGTTGGATATGGCTGATCTTCTAATTGATCGAGCAAGCCACGCATTTCCTCTAATGAACTTACCATCCCTAAATCGTGACGAATTTCGCGTGGAACTCGAAAGCCCTTTAAGTACCAAGCCATATGTTTACGCATGTCGCGCATTCCTCGATCCTGCGACTCTAAATACTCAACAATTAAATTTGCATGGCGAAACATTACTTCTCGAACTTGATGAAGTGTGGGCGTCATCTCTTTATCGCTGCCTTGCAAAGCCGATACTAAATCGGCAAATAACCATGGTCGTCCTAAGCATCCTCGCCCAACTACTACGCCAGCACATCCTGTTTCGGCCACCATATGCACGGCATCTCGGCCGGACCAGATATCGCCATTGCCTAAAACTGGTGTTCCACTTGGCTTTAAGTGCTCTACGAGGCGAGTTATCGCCGACCAATCAGATTTACCCTCATACATTTGAGCGGCGGTCCGTGCATGAAGTGCGACCCAAGCCACACCTAAATCTGCCGCCGATTGCGCCGCCTCTAAATAAGTATGGTGATCGCTATCGATTCCGATACGCATTTTTACCGTAACTGGGATTCCAAATGGCTTAGCCGCCTCAACTGCGGCTTGAACTATATGTGAAAATAGTCTTCTTTTATATGGAAGTGCTGCGCCGCCACCTTTGCGCGTAACTTTTGGAACAGGGCATCCAAAGTTCATATCGATGTGATCGGCAAGGTTCTCTTTACCTATTATTGTTACCGCCGCTCGCATCGTCGTTGGATCAACGCTGTATAACTGAACAGAACGGGGCCACTCACCTTTACCTGGCACAATCATTCGCAAAGTTTCAGGGCGACGCTCTACTAGCGCGCGTGCCGTAACCATTTCAGAAACAAATAACCCGGCACCTTGTTCACGACAGAGTGTACGAAATGGTGCATTTGTTATTCCAGCCATAGGTGCAAGAACAACCGGTGGATCAATGTAATGATCTCCGCTTGCCAGAGGCAGTAGAAGTGGTTTTAGCAACCTAGTAAACGTGCTGCAAGCCAAGCCTCGACATGGTCTATGCCGATACGCTCTTGTGCCATCGTGTCGCGTTCGCGAATTGTGACTGCATTATCTTCTAAACTTTCAAAGTCGATGGTAATGCAGTACGGCGTTCCGATTTCATCTTGTCGGCGGTAGCGACGACCGATTGCACCGGCATCATCAAAGTCGATGTTCCAGTTCTTGCGCAACGCGGCCGCCAAATCACGGGCTTTAGGTGATAAATCGGCGTTACGAGAAAGCGGTAAAACTGCGACTTTGATTGGCGCTAAACGATAGTCGAGCTTTAAAACGGCTCGCTTTTCCATCTCACCTTTGCTATTTGGTGCCTCATCTTCAGTGAAGGCATCCATCAAGAAGGTAAGCGTGCAGCGATCTACGCCGGCTGCGGGTTCGATGACAAATGGTGTCCAACGTTCACCCTTTTCTTGATCAAAATATGAGAGCTCTTTGCCTGAGGCAGCAGAATGCGCCTTTAAATCAAAGTCCGTGCGGTTAGCGATACCCTCAAGCTCGCCCCATTCGGTACCTGTGAATTCAAATTTGTATTCAATATCAGAAGTGCGCTTTGAGTAGTGCGAAAGTTTTTCTTGTGGGTGATCATAGATGCGTAAGCGCTCCGGATTAATTCCAAGATCTACATACCAGGCCAAACGGGTATCGATCCAGTATTGATGCCAATCCTCATCGGTACCTGGCACCACAAAAAACTCCATCTCCATCTGCTCAAATTCACGAGTACGAAAAATAAAGTTTCCTGGAGTAATTTCATTGCGGAATGATTTACCAATCTGGCCAATTCCAAATGGTGGTTTCTTGCGCGATGTTGTCATTACCTGATCAAAGTTAATAAAAATACCTTGCGCAGTTTCTGGACGCAAGTAAGCCAGCCCTGATTCATCTTCAACTGGTCCAAGGTAGGTTTTTAACATTCCGCTGAATTGTTTTGGCTCAGTGAACTGGCCTTTATTGCCACATGCTGGACAGTTAATCTCCGCCAACGAGCTGGCCTCTTTTTTATGCTTGGCCTCAAAGGCCTCCATTAAATGATCTGCGCGATAACGTTTATGGCATGCGGTGCATTCGGTCAGAGGATCGCTAAAGGTTGCAATGTGACCAGACGCTTCCCACACTTCTTTAGCTAAAATTATGCATGAATCAATTCCAACTACATCTGCTCGCCCAGTAACCATGGCTTTCCACCACTGACGCTTAACATTATTTTTTAGCTCAACACCTAAAGGGCCATAATCCCATGATGCTCGAAGTCCGCCATAAATTTCAGATGATGGATAGACAAAGCCTCTACGTTTTGCGAGGGCTACGATATTTTCTAAGCGATCCGTTGCCATGAATTCTGCTCCGTCCGGCTGGATGTCGGCGAAAAGCAACGAGCGTTACTTTGCGTAGCTCAAAGTTTACTCGTACGCGCCAGGTTCATCGATTGCACGGGCTAAAATTGGAATTGCCTCTAGCTTGGCACGGGTTGAATTAAGCGCTCTTCGATATGATCCGACATTTTCCCACTTAGTTAATAAGTGCCAGAGCGTTGGGTCATCAAGGTTTTGGCCGATTACTCCATCGATAAATCCAGGTGCTTGGGCTAAAACACTTTTGAGCCCTTCCAATTCAGAGCGAAACTCTCGTGCTTGGCCAAGTGGAATAGAGAAACGGGCGATTGCATGCATGGTGTGAGCCTAGTGGTGGGTGATTTGGTCAATTGAAAATGATAATCATTTTCATTTGTGCTAGGGTCAGGCTATGAATATTGCAATCGGACTGGCCGCCCTGACGGCTATCGCTACCGCTGCTGGTGGATTCCTAGCTATACGTTCACGAGATCGACTCCATCTAGTTCTCGGTCTTTCAGCTGGATTACTCCTTGGACTAGTCGCCTTCGATCTCTTACCTGAAGTTTTCGAACTCAACACCAGCACCTTTGGCAATGTTCGTGTCGTTGCAATTGCATTTGTTCTTGGTTTTCTCGCCCTTCACTTTGCTGAGCAGATTTTTGGTTCCCACGAACCTGCAGAGTCTGATTACGGGCATGAACACAATCACTCTGTAAATATCGCCGGAACTCTCGGGGCATTGGCGATGGGTGGACATGTCTTTTTGGATGGCGTTGCATTGGGACTATCTTTCAAGATTAGCAATTCGCTAGGGCTGGCCGTATTTATCGCAATTTTGTCCCACGCATTTTCCGACGGCCTCAACACCGTCTCTCTTTTAATTAGGAGCCGGCACTGGACCAAGAGGGCAATTGCATTATTAGCCCTCGATGCCATCATGCGAGTTAGCGGTGCCGCCCTCGGAACATATCTTGTAATTAGCGAAGCCTCATTAGCCCTCTACTTAGCAATGTTTTCAGGCTTTGTTATCTATCTGGCAACATCACACATTCTGCCCGAAGCTCACTCGCGTCACCCTTCCAAGATGACGATGTTAGCAACGGTAATTGGAGTGGTATTTATGTGGCTCATTGTTGGGAATATTGGTTGAGTCGATCTAATCCTCGAGTTCTACATACTCTTGAAAACGCAGGCGGATTTGCAAGCGCTCAAGAGGTATATCAGCTCATGCAACGTGAAGGTCAAAGCATTGGACTCACAACTGTTTATCGTACCCTTCAATCACTTGTTAATGAAAAAATCGTAGACATCTTGCGACGTGAAGATGGAGAAGCGATCTACCGATTATGCGGAGATACCCATCACCACCATATTGTGTGTAAAGGCTGCGGAGATACCATCGAAATTGAGGGCGGAGCAGTTGAAAAATGGGCACAGTCACTGGCGGCAGAACATGGTTATAGAGATGTAGGGCACTCTGCAGAGATTTTTGGTCTCTGCCCTAAGTGCTAAATTCTACGCTTTTCCGAATCTACGTTCGCGTTTTGAATACTCTTCGATAGCTTTCCACAGAGTTTTACGTGTGACATCGGGCCACAAAACATCCATGAAAACTAACTCGGCGTAGACCGATTGCCATGGCAAAAAATTACTGGTGCGTTGTTCGCCTGAGGAGCGCAAAAATAGATCCACATCGCTCATGGTTGGTGAATCTAAATACTTTGCAAAAGTTTTTTCGGTTATTGAATCAGCCATCACTTTTCCACGCTTTACATCACGAGCAAGTTCTGTTGCAGCATCAACAATCTCTGAACGGCCGCCATAATTAACGCACATATTTAACGTCAGAGCTTTGTTCCTCTTAGTTAACTCTTCTGCCGCTTCAAGTTCATTAATAACGCTGCTCCATAGCCGCTTTGGCCGCCCGACCCAGCGCACTCGCACGTCCATCTCGTTCATCTCATCGCGACGACGTCGAATAACATCACGGTTAAAACCCATTAAAAATTTAACTTCCTCGGGTGATCTGCGCCAATTTTCAGTTGAAAATGCGTATGCGCTAATCTCTTTTACTCCGTATTCAATTGCACCGGCCACCACGTCAAAGAGTGCCGCCTCCCCTGCCTCATGACCTGCAGTGCGAGCCAATCCCCGTTGTTTAGCCCAACGACCATTTCCATCCATAACTATCGCTACGTGATGTGGAATATGTAGGCTCATGCGCGTTCCACCATCGGCAAACTCCTTAAACCCCGCTCAAGATGCCATTGTAAATATGCCGCGATTAAACCACTAGCCTCTCTGCGAAACTTTCCAGCAGTTGCAGAGGCAATCTCCCAATCACTTCTAAGCAATGCATCCATGTGCAGCAGAGTTTCAGCTGCAGGAGTTGCGCAGGCTGAAGGTCTGCAATCTGCACAGACCGATCCGCCGCCGATCAATGAAAAGTAGCGATGCGGTCCAGGCTTTCCGCAATTTGAACATGCAGTCATAGATGGTGCATACCCTGCGACATCTAATGAACGTAACAAGAAAGCATCCAGAATGAGCAAAGGTTCGTAGCGATTTTCGGCCAAAACTTTCATTGCTCCGACAACTAATCCGAACTCTTTTACTGCAGGTTCGTGTTCATTGGGACTAAATCGTTCGGCTGCTTCCAAAATCGCTGAGGCCACCGTCCAGCGCTGATAATCATTTGTCAAAGCTTCTCCGTAGTTCATCATCGCTTCTACTTGCGTGATGGTGTCAAATGTTTTTCCAACGTAGAGTTGAATATCGATATGACTTCCAGGTTCAAGGCGGGCACCAAACTTAGACATTGTGCGTCGTACGCCCTTAGCAACCCCGCGAATTCTTCCGTGATCGCGCGTTAAAAGTGTGATGATGCGATCGGCTTCTCCGAGTTTTTGGGTACGCAGAACAATGGCTTCATCCCTATATAAACTCATACAGGTAAAGGTAGTGCCAAGACGTCGAAAACTTAGCTTAGCGAATCGCTCGATTAATGGCAGATACAACAGCCTTTAATGAGGCAGTGGTGGTGTTCGGGTCGATTCCAACACCCCAATAAACATTGCCGTTAATAGTGCACTCTAAATAGGCCGCTGCCGAAGCATCTCCACCTGCAGAAAGTGCATGTTCGAAATAATCCAGTACAAAGACATCAACTCCATGGCTTTGTAAGATATTTGAAAATGCCGCTATTGGTCCATTGCCCTGACCTTTGAGTTCGTGAACTTCTCCTCGATCGGTAATGGAAACCGTTAAGTGAACATCTTCACCCAGAACCGATGTTTGGCTCAAGCCCTTTAGACGAAAACGCCCCCACGGCGCGTTCTGTGTCGGAAGGTACTCATCTTCAAAAATGGACCACAACTCTTCGGCCGTGATCTCCCCGCCTTGAGTATCAGTTTTGATTTGAACGATTTTTGAAAATTCAATTTGGAGACGGCGTGGTAAGTCAAGGTGGTGCTCGCTTTTTAATAAGTAAGCGACCCCGCCCTTCCCGGATTGAGAATTTACACGTATAACAGCTTCGTAACTTCGACCAATATCCAGCGGATCAATTGGTAGATATGGAACGGCCCACGTTTGATTACGGACATCTTTGCCAGCTTCATCTGCATCTATCTCCATAAGATCAAAACCTTTCTTTATTGCATCTTGGTGAGAACCAGAAAAGGCGGTGAAAACTAAATCACCACCATATGGGTGACGCTCAGGGACACGAAGTTGATTTGCATACTCAACTATACGACGGACGACCTCAATATCTGAGAAATCGATATGGGGGTCAATTCCGTGCGTAACTAAGTTAACTCCAAGCGTTACAAGGCAGACATTTCCGGTCCGCTCCCCATTTCCAAAGAGAGTTCCTTCGATGCGATCAGCGCCGGCTAAATAGCCGAGTTCTGCTGCAGCAACACCTGTACCACGATCATTATGCGGATGGAGTGAGACAATTACACTGTCACGATTGTCTAAGTTTCGACACATCCACTCGATTGAATCGGCATAAACATTTGGCGTCGCCATTTCAACCGTTGCCGGCAAGTTCATAATTGTTTTCCAGGCTGGCGTTGGTTTCCAAATCGCATTGACAGCATTACATACTTCAACGGCGAATTCGAGTTCTGTGCCGGTATATGACTCAGGTGAGTATTCAAAAGAGACTCTAGTTTCGGCAACCGTTGGTACTAAATCCAAACAGATTTGAGCCGCATCGGTTGCGATCTTCTTTATGCCTGCTTTATCTAAACCAAATACAACGCGGCGCTGCAACGTCGATGTTGAATTATATAAGTGGACTATCGCCTGTTTTGAACCTTTAATTGATTCAAATGTGCGACGAATTAATGGTTCGCGAGCAGGAGTTAATACTTGAATTATTACGTCATTCGGAATTAAATCTTCTTCAATAATCTTTCGAACAAAATCAAAATCAGTCTGTGAGGCACTCGGAAATCCCACTTCAATCTCTTTATAACCCATCTCAATTAATAGTTTGAACATCGCTAACTTGCGGGGTGTGTCCATTGGATCAATCAAGGCTTGATTGCCATCGCGCAGATCTACAGAACACCACTTAGGCGCTTGGGTAATTTTCTTATTTGGCCATGTGCGATCAGGAAGATCTATGGGATGAAAAGGCTCATAGCGATGCACTGGCATTAACGATGGTGACTGCTTCGGAAAGTTCATTTACTGCTCCTTATGTACTCGGGGATTGTCATCTATGTACCGATACGACAAACCCCGCGGCGAGGAGATCGGTTAATTGACCCCGCCACGGCAGCTTAGGAGAAGACTGCGCAACATGGCTCTAGGGTAACGCGTAAACCTTTTATTGAGCAAACTTGCGCATTAAACTTACGATATGAATGACTACGAATCCCAAATTATCGCCCTGACTGAGTCGACCGATCGCTTAACCAGATCTGCCAAGGAGTGCACATTCAACGGAGAGGGTTGGGCTCCTGCAATCACCATTGGTCATATTTCTGATGTGGATACCGAAGTGTGGATGGCTCGATTTGAGTTGATGGTGAATGCTCAACTTACTGGACAGACACCTCCTGCCTTAGCGTGGTGGGAGCCAGATGGAGAGAAAACCGCGGCTACATATGCAGATTTTACATTAGATGAATCATTAGCTCTTCTGCATAAAAGCCGTACATCGATGGTAGTTTTTTTGAAATCTCTCACTGAAGCCGAACGTAACGCCCCTGCTATTCATAAAACCTTCGGCACAATAACTATTGAATCAATGCTACAAATTATTTTGAATCACGACGAGGAACATCGCGCCACTTTCAATTAAATTAAAGTACTGGTAAATATCTATCGAGTTCGTAAGCACTCACCTGACGACTGTAATCCTGCCATTCGGCGCGCTTATTTCGAAGCACATATTCAAAGACATGTTCGCCTAAAGTTTCACGTACCAATTCACTCTTTTCCATCTGAATTATTGCCTCATTAAGATCAGTAGGAAGTGAGATTGGGTCATTGGAATCACTCAATACATAGTTTTCTTCAACACCTTTCAATCCTGCCGCCACCATAACGGCATAGGCAAGATAGGGATTACATGCAGTATCGGGTGATCTAAATTCAATACGCGTTGAGTTTTCTTTGCCTGGCTTATACATGGGCAGACGAACGAGTGCGCCACGATTACTTGGGCCCCAGTTGATAACTGCAGGTGCCTCTCCCCCGCCATGGAGGCGCTTATACGAGTTCACCCACTGATTAGTAATTGCAGTGATCTCTGGTGCATGTTTAAGAATACCTGCTATAAAAGATCGGCCGACGTTAGATAAGTTGTACTGAGCGTTGGCATCATAAAAGGCATTTTCTTCGCCCTTAAATAGTGAGACGTGCGTATGCATTCCACTACCCGGATGATCGGTAAAGGGTTTAGGCATAAAGGATGCATGGAAACCTTGATCCATTGCGACCTCTTTGATGACATGTCGAAAAGTCATGATGTTATCGGCAGTTGTTAGCGCATCTGCATCGCGCAGGTCAATCTCTTGCTGACCTGGGCCACCCTCATGATGTGAAAATTCGACGGAGATTCCCATCGCTTCGAGCAGAGTGATCGCCTGACGTCTAAAGTCGTGTCCGACAACGGCTGGAGTATGATCGAAGTAACCACCTTGATCAACTGGTATCGGTGCAATACCAACTTCTGGCATTGATTTAAATAAGAAAAACTCAATCTCTGGATGGGTGTAACACGTGTAACCCATTTCGGCCGCTTTATCTAAAATTCGACGCAAAACATTGCGAGGATCGGCCGGCGATGGGCGTCCATCTGGCATCGTAATATCACAAAACATCCTCGCTGCCCCAGGGGATTCGGTGCGCCATGGCAGAACAGAAAAAGTTGTTGGGTCAGGCTTAGCTAACATATCGGACTCAGTGACACGGGCAAAGCCTTCAATCGCCGAACCATCAAAACCGATTCCCTCATCGAAGGCGTTCTCGAGTTCGGCCGGCGCTATGGCTACAGATTTAAGAAAACCCAAGACGTCGGTGAACCATAAACGTACGAAACGGATATTGCGTTCTTCAATCGTACGTAGAACGAACTCCTTCTGCTTATCTGTGTCTATGGACATGCAGGATATTATTCCAAATGCAGGTTACGGCTGTGTTAACTGATTAAATAACGAAAAACTCGCTACTTTCAAGCATACTTTGCGCCGGTATGTCCTTTGTAATGACAACATTTGCGCTTATACGCGCACCGTGCCCAATTGTGATATCTCCGATTACTCGAGCTCCAGCACCAATAACAACGTTGTTTTCAATTGTTGGATGGCGTTTACCCAGCACATATGTTCGGGCTCCTAACGTTACATCGTGGTACATCATGACATCATCACCGACAATTGCAGTTGCCCCAATGACAACTCCCATTCCGTGATCAATAAAGAATCGCCTCCCGATTGTCGCGGCTGGGTGAATCTCGATCCCTGTTGCAGCACGAATCCAGTTCGAAAAAATCCTCGCGATAAGTTTTAAGTTATGTCTCCACAGAAAATTAGCTGCGCGATAACCCCACACGGCATGTAGACCAGGGTATGCGAGTAATACCTCAAGACGATTTCGTGCCGCGGGATCCTTCACCAACGCGTTATCGAGGTCCTCTATTAATCTGGAAATCATCACATGCCTACTCTGTAATATCTTCGTAGAGAATCGTTGATAAATAGCGCTCACCAAAGGATGGAATAATTACCACGATATTTTTTCCAGCAAACTCTGGGCGGTGTGCAACAACAGATGCTGCCCACAGCGCCGCCCCCGAAGAAATACCAACCAATATTCCCTCTTCGACCCCTGAGCGGCGAGCATATTTAATTGCATCGGCGGCAGTCGCATCCAAAATTTCATCGTATACGGTTCGATCCAAAATCTCTGGAATGAAGTTAGCTCCGATGCCCTGGATAGGGTGAGGACCCGGTTCTCCACCATTTAAAATCGGAGATGCTGCGGGTTCGACACCGAATACTTTTATTGCAGGGTTGCGCTCCTTTAGCAACTGACCTGTACCTGTAATTGTGCCACCCGTGCCGATACCTGCGATTAAAACATCAACTGTGCCATCGGTGTCACGCCAAATTTCCTCACCAGTTGTAGCACGGTGAATCGCTGGGCCTGCTTCATTTTCAAACTGGCGAACCATTACGGCACCAGATGCGGCTAGCTCTTCAGATGCTGCAACTGCACCTTTCATTCCAAGCGCGGCAGGTGTTAAAACGAGTTCTGCACCAAAGGCCTTAATTAACTTGCGACGCTCTTTGGATACTGATTCAGGCATCGTTAATATCGCTTTATATCCGCGTGCAGCTGCGACCATTGCTAGTGCAATTCCAGTATTTCCAGATGTAGCTTCAACAATTGTTCCGCCAGGCTTTAATGCACCGCTTTTTTCGGCGGCATCGACCATAGCAATGCCAAGTCGGTCTTTAACCGTGGATGTCGGATTGTAAAACTCAAGCTTTGCAAAGACATTGGCTGGTGCGCCATCCATGATCTTATTGATGCGCACGAGTGGGGTGTTGCCGAAAACCTCAGTAATGTTGTTATAAATCTTCATAAATCTCCCTAGAAATAAAGTGAAATGGTCGATTGAAATTTAAAGCGGGCGAAGGTGCAATAAATGTCAGCAGCTGCAAGAAGTAGACAAGCAAAAATCAACTATCCGGTTGCGTGTAAAAAACCAGGTGATAATCGATTGCATGATCCCAAGTTTAGCGAGAATGCCGATTAAAGCCAGTTGCAAATGGTTTGCAAAGTTAGGACTGGGACCAACGAGAAGTCATCGGCAATCTTCGATCTTTTCCAAAGGCGCGTGCTGAGGTTTTGGTGCCGGGTGGATATTGGCGACGCTTATATTCGGCTCTATCTACAAGCGCAATGACGCGGGCGACGAGCGCTGGATCAAATCCATCTTTTATTAGTACTTCATAGCCATGATCTTCATCGACGTATAGGCGCAAAAGTTGATCCAGAAGAGTGTAATCAGGCAGAGAGTCGCTATCTTTTTGACCCGGTCGTAGCTCAGCGCTGGGCTCTTTAGTGATGGAGCGCTCTGGGATTGGAGGCGTGAGGCCCTCACTATGAGCCTTCGAATTGCGCCACATAGCTAATCTCCAGACATCAATTTTATAAATATCTTTAATTGGTGCAAAGCCGCCCACGGCATCGCCATACAAGGTTGAATATCCAACTGCGAGTTCACTCTTATTTCCAGTGGCTAAAACAATGTGTCCCTCAGAGTTAGAGATGCCCATCAAGGTTGTGCCCCGTACACGCGCCTGTAGATTCTCTTCAGCAACTCCGCGCAAATTTAAATTCGCCATATAGGAATCGACCATAGGAGCTATAGGGACTGTACGAAAGTTAATCCCTGTCGCATCGGCTAAAGCCTGTGCATCTTCAACTGAGTGGTGTGACGAATACTTACTTGGCATAGCAACTCCATAAACATTCTGAGCACCGAGAGCATCGATAGCGATGGTGGCAACCAGCGCTGAATCGATTCCGCCAGATAAACCTAGTACAACTGATGTAAAACTATTCTTAGCAATGTAGTCACGTAGACCAACAACGAGTGCCTGCCAGATTTCGGCCTCATCGCTCAATCGTTCAGCCACCGTGCCAGAAATTTCCTTTGTATAGATTGCTGCTTCACTTGAAATAATCACATCCGGATTGGAGGTACCAACTGCGCAGTCAACATCTACAATCACGATTAAATCATCGAACTGTGGTGCACGAGCAAGAAGGGCACCATTGCGATCGACCACAATAGAGTCACCATCAAAAACTAAATCATCCTGCCCACCAGTCATATTGACATAGGCAAGAGGCGCAGCGATTTCTTGCGCCCGCTTCTGTACAAGGGCCAAACGCACATCGTCCTTGTTTCGCTCGTACGGCGAACCATTAGGAACGACAAGTAAACCTGGAGTGCGGGCGGCGATATCGGCAACTGAGTGCCAGATGTCTTCACAGATTGCAACCGCGACATCGACGCCATGAATTCGCACCACAAGGCTCTGGGTGCCGGCTTTAAAGTTTCTGAACTCATCAAAGACACCGTAATTAGGTAGATCTCTTTTGACATATCGGGACAGTATGCGGCCCTGATGAATTACTGCAACGGCGTTTTCAGGTGCACCCTCGCGTGAGGTATCTAGATAGCCAATAAATGCAACGAGATCGCCATCTATGCCCAGTGCAATCTCGGCAATCGCCTCCTGGCTGGCGAGTTGAAATGAGCGACGTAGCGCTAAATCCTCAACTGGATATCCCGTAACTACCATCTCCGGAAAAACCACAATATCGGCCCCGGATTTTTGGGCGAAAGAAATTGATGCTGCTATCAAGGCGCTATTACCTGCAAGATCTCCAACGGTTGGGTTTATCTGAGCAAGAGCCACACGCAGCTTCATTTTTCAAGAGTAACAGGAGTATCCTTATCTCAAGTTAATCGGCGAGTTTACGAGCCGGTCAATCTAAATGGCCCGGGGACCAGCATTGTGCGGCACCGAGGAGAGGAAATCAGATGGAAGCCTTATATGGCGGTGCGATGCATCGACGCGTGACAATTCTGGATTTAGCTGCGGCGAAAAAACGCGGCGAAAAGTGGATAATGCTCACCTCATATGAACAGATGAGCGCTGAGATTTTTGATGAGGCCGGTACGCCAGTCTTGCTCGTCGGCGACAGTGCTGGAAATAACTTTCTTGGTTTCGAAAACACAATTCCTGTAACGGTGGACGAGCTAATCCCATTGACCCGCGCAGTAGTGCGCGCATCACACCAAGCATTGGTGATTGCCGACCTTCCCTTTGGTTCGTATGAAACTTCACCCGAACAGGCGTTAGCGACCAGCACTAGATTCTTCAAAGAGGCCGGGGCCATGGGAGTAAAACTAGAGGGCGCGCATATTAAAACTATTGAAAAACTGGTTAGTTCAGGAATTCCAGTTATGGGTCACGTTGGACTTACTCCTCAAGCCCTACATCAACTCGGCGGCTATAGAGTTCAGGGCCGCAGCGATGGTGATGCGATTGTAGAGGCGGCACATGCCATTGAAAAAGCTGGAGCATTTGCCATAGTTTTAGAGCTCATGACTGCGGAGCTCGCAGCGAGAATAACTGCGGAGTTAACGATTCCAACCATTGGAATCGGTGCCGGAATAAACTGCGATGCTCAAGTATTGGTGTGGACAGATCTGATGGGAATTACGAAGAATCCACCAAAACTGGCAAAGGCATATCGCAATTTGCGGGCAGAAATGTTGGCAGCGACAATTGAGTTTTCCCAAGATGTAAAAAACGGAAATTTCCCGGGTCCAGAGCAGATTTTCAACTAATCTTCCCGTTGTGGCTCGAATTGCGATAGATATTTCGCCTCTTAAAAAGTCGGCAGATTTCAGATATCTGTGGGCTGCAGGGCTCATTACCTACATGGGCTCGATGATTACTTATGTCGCTGTACCATTTCAGATTAAGGAGATGACCAACTCCTATGTGGCGGTAGCACTGAGCGCTACTGTAGAGATTATCCCCCTAATTATTTTCGGGCTTTATGGCGGAACTTTGGCCGATTATGTGGATCGCAAAAAGATGGTCTGGGCAACCGAAGCCGCATCTCTCATCTTGACCTCAATACTTTTAATTAATGCTCTCCTTCCTGAGCCGAATCTTGTTTTGATTTATGTGGTCTCTGGATTATTTGCCGCAGTAAATGGACTGCAGCGACCTAGCATGGATGCAGCCCTTCCTCGATTGGTGGAACATGAAGATTTGCCTGCAGCCAGTGCATTAATGAGCCTGCGTTGGCAGTTAGGTGTAATAGTGGGTCCGACTATTGGTGGGATTCTCATCTCAACTTTTTCGATTTCAGTAGGTTATGCCGCCGATGTTTTTACGTTTTTAATCTCATTAATTTTTCTCTCTCGAGTACGTTCAATTCCTGCATCTAAAGAAGGAGAAAAGCCATCTCTGGCTGCGTTATTAGAAGGAATCCGATATGCATTTAGGCGACAGGATTTATTAGGTACTTATCTCATAGATCTAGCTGCGATGTTTTTTGCGATGCCAACTGCCTTGATTCCTTTTTGGGCCGATCAACTCGGTACCCCATGGGCCTTAGGTCTGCTCTACGCCTCAGTTACGGTGGGTTCTGTCATCGTGACATTGACATCTGGTTGGACTAAAAACTATTCACACCATGGTCGAGCAATCATGTGGGCAGCTATGGGGTGGGGCACTGCCATCGCCCTGTCTGGTATATGGAACTCTCTCATCTTAGTTCTGCTCTTTCTGACCCTTGCCGGTGCATTTGATATGGTCAGTGCAATATTTCGATCAACAATGTGGAATCAAACAATCCCAGATAATTTAAGAGGTCGTTTGGCTGGAATTGAACTGCTTTCTTACTCGATTGGACCTCTAGCAGGGCAGATGCGCGCGGCCACCATGGCCGCTGCCACAAGTTTGACCTTCTCCGTAACATTTGGCGGGATTGCCTGTGTAATTGCCGTCGGATTTCTTGCCTTAATTTTGCCTAAATTTCGTCGATATGATGCTAAAACCAGTGAATTTGCTCTGGCGAAGATTCGGGAAAATGAATTGCGAGAAAATACTCAATAGTTTTACTTTACGATTTTCCATGAATGCATAAAAAAAGAAAAAAAGAATTTGCGACACGCACTAAATTATTTTTCGCACAATGTGGCATTTTCCCTCAAATAGTGTCACGCTTATCCACGAAAAGGTTTGGGTGACGGATCCGAACCATTCCGATAGGAGAAGTACGTGGCCGCAGCAAAGAAAGCAGCACCTAAGAAGCGCAAGAAGGCAGCTGTGAAAGCAGCAGCACCAAAGAAGCGCAAGAAGGCAGCTGTGAAAGCAGCAGCACCAAAGAAGCGCAAGAAGGCAGCAGCTAAGAAAGCTGCTCCAAAGAAGCGCAAGAAGGCAGCCGTTAAGGCAGCAGCACCAAAGAAGCGCAAGAAGGCAGCAGCTAAGAAAGCTGCTCCAAAGAAGCGCAAGAAGGCAGCAGCTAAGAAAGCTGCTCCAAAGAAGCGCAAGAAGGCAGCAGCTAAGAAAGCTGCTCCAAAGAAGCGCAAGAAGGCAGCAGCTAAGAAGGTCGTAGCTCCAGCAGCTGCACCAAAGAAGCGCCGCAAGAAGGCAGTAGCTAAGTAATTAGCAATTAAAAAACCCGCCACTTTATGTGGCGGGTTTTTTTATGAAGTTTTTCTACTCTTCACTTACCTCAGAACGAAATGACTCTTCAATTCGAGAAAAGATTCCTGCTAAAACTACTTGCTCCTGAGTTGATAAGTGATCAACAAAGCGAGAGCGCACACTTGCAACGTGATCTGGAGCGGCGGCGACAATTGCCTTCCATCCCTTAGGTGTCATCACCGCAAAGAATCCGCGTTTATCTGAAGGACAGGCTTCGCGCTTTACCCAACCAGCCTTTTCCATAACCTTCATTCGATGAGAAAGACGAGAGCGAGACAAGAGTGTGATTTCTGCGAGTTCACTCATTCGCAAACGCCGCTCAGGGGCATCACTCAACTGTGCCAAAATCTCATAATCTGGCATAGATAAATCGTGGCCAACTAAATCATTATCTAAAGCTTCAAGCAGATGGCGACTAGCAATTATGTAGCTTCGCCAAGCCTTCATCTCGGCTGGGCTAAGCCACTTCGGTGCGGTAGCGTTTTGGTCTGGCATAAGGAGATTGTACGCTAACAGTTGAACTTTCAACTACATTTATTAAGGAGTTGCGCATATGAGCATAGGTACCAGCGGCCTAGATGTGAGCCACATCGACCCAACAATACGTATTCAAGATGATCTCTACCGCTACTTCAATGGGGGTTGGCTTAGAACCGCGGTCATCCCCGCAGATCGCGCCAGCGATGGTGCCTTCATGAAGCTTCGTGACTTATCTGAAGAGCAGGTCCGCGCCATAATCGAAAGCGCCACTGGATCGGCTGAAGCTACAAAGATCAACGACCTCTACTCATCATTTATGGCAGAGGAGGTTATTGAGAAAAAAGGTTACTCACCTATTTTAGAAGATTTAGCCTTGTGTGATTCGATTAATAATGTGTCGGATTTTATTTCAACGATGTCGTGGCTTGAGGCTCGGGGTCTCGGAGGCATCTTCGGCTCTTTCATTTATGCCGACCAAATGGATGCCTCAACGAATATTTTGTATCTAGCTCAGGGCGGTATATCCCTGCCAGATGAGTCGTATTATCGGGAGGACCAGCATGCACACATTCGTACTGCCTTCTTAGCCCATGTTGAAGATATGTTTTTATTGGTTGGTATAAAAGAGGCCGCAGATTTAGCGGCGAAAATTCTGGCACTTGAAACCACCATTGCACGCTATCACTTTGATGCGGTAAAAAATCGAGATGCGACGCTGACATATAACAAGATGAGCCGAGCAGAGGTGTTTGCACTGATGCCCGCCTTTGATTTTGAGCTTTATTTAACAGCCGGAGAAATTCCATCTATAGTTTTAGATTCACTGATTGTTCAACAGCCGCCATTCTTTGCAGGTCTTTCCACAATTCTTTCAAACTTTGATCGCGATTCGTGGGTTGCCTGGCTCAAGTGGAAGATTATTAGTGGATCAGCCCCTTACCTATCTAGCGATTTAGTTAATCAAAACTTTGGGTTTTACGGCAAAACTCTCTCAGGTACTCCCGAGCTTCGCGAGCGCTGGAAGCGTGCCGTCTCACTCGTTGAAGGCAGCCTCGGCGAGGCGGTAGGTAAGGTCTATGTCGAGAAGCACTTCCCGGCAGAGGCAAAAGTGCGCATGGAGCAACTTGTAGCAAATCTGATTGAGGCCTATCGCATCAGCATCAACGCCATCGACTGGATGAGTGATGAGACAAAGCAGAAAGCCTTAGAAAAACTCGGCAAGTTCACGCCAAAAATTGGTTACCCAGATAAGTGGCGCGATTATTCGGCGTTACACACTGACCCTAGTGATCTCTTTGCAAATATTGGCCATGTAACTAAGTTCCAGCGCGATTTTGAGTTAGCCAAGATTGGAAAGCCGGTAGATCGTGAGGAATGGCATATGACTCCTCAAACGGTCAATGCTTATTACAACCCGGTCATGAATGAGATTGTCTTTCCTGCCGCGATTTTACAGCCTCCATTTTTCGGACTTAACGCCGATGATGCCGTCAACTATGGTGGAATCGGTGCGGTAATTGGCCATGAAATCGGCCATGGCTTTGATGATCAGGGCTCAAAGTACGACGGAGATGGCGCACTCAATAATTGGTGGAGTGATGCCGATCGCGCCGCCTTTGAACTTCGATCTAATGCGCTGATCGCTCAGTACAACGAACTACGGCCTGAAGAAACGCCTGACATCACAGTTAATGGTGCCCTCACTGTGGGTGAAAATATTGGTGATTTAGGCGGATTAGCAATTGCCTATAAGGCTTACCAAATTTCATTGGCCGGCAAGGCTTCGCCAGTAATTGATGGGTTAACCGGTGAGCAACGATTATTTCTTGGATGGGCACAGGTTTGGCGAGGAAAGGTTCGAGTTGAAGAGCAGCGTCGCCGTATCGCAACTGATCCGCACTCCCCTAATGAGTTTCGCTGCAATACTATCGTGAGTAACTTCACTCCATTTTATGAGGCCTTTGGCCTCACACCAAGCGATGCGCTCTGGTTGGATGAAAAACTCCGCGTTCAAATCTGGTAGCTAGTGAGTTTTTCATTTGAAATCACACATGCCGTAAGTAATTCTTTAGCGCGCGTTGGAACAATTACAACACCGCATGGGCAGATTCAAACGCCGGCGTTTATTCCAGTAGGCACTAAAGCCACCGTTAAATCAGTTCTGCCTGAAGCAATGGCCGATCTCGGTGCGCAGGCTCTACTTGCAAATGCTTATCATCTTTATTTACAGCCAGGTTCAGATATTCTCGATGAAGCTGGCGGGCTTGGCGAATTCATGAACTGGCCCGGGCCAACGATTACCGATTCCGGTGGCTTTCAGGTCTTATCTCTCGGCGTTGGATTTAAAAAAGTCATAGCGATGGATACTAAAACATTTCGCCGAGATGATGTCATCGCAGATAATAAAGAGCGCTTAGCTCATGTCGATGACGAGGGTGTAACTTTTAAATCTCACCTCGATGGTTCGATGCATCGCTTTACCCCCGAGGTATCAATGCAGGTTCAACATCAGATCGGTGCCGACATCATCTTTGCCTTCGATGAGTGCACGACTTTGCACAATACTCGCAAATATCAAGAGTCGGCTGTAGATCGTACTTTTGCATGGGCGATGCGTTGTTTGGATGAACACAAACGCTTGACCGATGAGCGAATTGGTAAGCAGTATCAAGCCTTATTCGGAGTAATCCAAGGCGCTCAATACGAAGATCTGCGCAAGAAAGCGGCATGCGATTTAGGGTCGATGAAATCATCAGGTCAGTCCTTTGATGGCTTCGGGATTGGCGGGGCCTTGGATAAGAGCGCTCTCGGCACCATCGTTTCTTGGGTCAATCAGAACTTGCCTGAAAATAAACCTAAACATCTATTGGGCATCGGTGCCCCCGAAGATTTATTCGTCAGTGTTGAAAATGGTGTCGATACTTTTGACTGCGTTTTAGCATCTCGAATCGCCCGCACCAGCGCCGTGTACACGATGGAGGGGCGTATTAACCTATCTAACAGCCGTTTTAAGCGCGATTTCACGGCGATAGATGATGAATGTGACTGTTATACCTGTACGCACTACACACGGGCGTATATGCACCATGTATTTAGAGGAAAAGAGATTATTGCCGCAACACTTGCAACGATCCATAACGAAAGATTCATTGTGCGCTTAGTCGATCAGATGCGCCAGGCGCTAATAGATGGAAACTTCGTCGATATGAAAGCCGACTTCCTTGGCCGCTACACGCATCGAAGCGGCCAAGCAAGCGACTAATACGCGGTTATGGGTTTTTATCTGCAGCTTTACCGCAGATAGCCCAACCCCCTGGCACTAAATCCAGGGCTTCGTCCGGACCCCAACTGCCTTCAAAATAGGGCTGCAACTTTGATGGAGATTTTAAGACATCATCAAAGATTGCCCATGATTGCAGTACGGCATCAATTCGAGTAAATCGGAAGTGGTCTCCGAGTATTGCTGCATCGAGCAGGCGTTCATAGGCCTCTTTGCGCTCTCCCAAAGCTGCGGCAAATTCAACTGTTAAGTCAATCGTGTTTGTAATCAAAGCAGAGCCTGGAGACTTTGCTTGAAGTGAGAGATCTACTCCATCATGGCGACCCATTCGAAATCGGACAATATTTGGCTCAGGCAGTTTCGAACTATTGAGTGAAAATAATTGACGTGGGGGTTGTTTAAATTCGACAACTGCCTCCATTGTAGTTTCAGACATTTTTTTGCCAGTACGTAAGTAGATAGGAACTCCAGCCCAACGCCAATTATCGATATATAATTTCATTGCAATAAAAGTTTCTGTCTGTGAATTTTTTGCGACACCGGTTTCTTCCAAGTAGCCGACGTACTGACCGCGAATTACATCATCTGGAATTTGTTTTCGCACGGAAGATAAAGTTTTTAACTTTTCATCTTGCAGAGCTCGAGAGCTCATGTCAATAGGTGGCTCCATAGTTAACATTGACAGAACTTGCAATAAGTGATTTTGCACAACATCGCGAAGTGCACCAACCTCATCGTAAAAATTGCCCCTACCTTCAATTCCAAATTCCTCAGACATAGTTATTTGAATATTTGAAATATAATTACGATTCCATACAGGTTCGAATAACGTGTTAGCAAAACGAAAAGCCAGAAGGTCTTCTACGGACTCTTTACCTAAGTAGTGATCGATACGGTAAATTTGATCTTCCGGCAATAGTTTTTTAAGTGATTCATCTAAATCGATGGCACTTGATAAATCCCGTCCGAAAGGCTTTTCGACCACCACACGTGCACTGGCAGTTAGGCTAACATTGGCCAAACCTTGAGTCACATCCGTAAACAGCCCAGGAGCAATAGCTAAATAGATCACGGGAAGTTTATATCCAGTGAGAGCCTGGCTCAGCTTTGTGAATGTCAGTGGATCTTTGTAATCTCCTACAACTAAAAACAGCTTGACTAATAGCTTACTTAAAACATCTTCATCGACAGGTTCCTCTAGGGCCTCTTTTCGCTCACGAATAGAGGAACTGGCGCGCATTTTAAACTCTTCCTGCGTCCACTTTGAGGAAGCTACTGCAAAGACGGGAATTTCTAACTCACCAGTCGCTTCCATTTCGTACAGAGCTGGAAATAACTTCTTCTTAGCTAAATCACCGGTAGCTCCAAATAGAACTAAAACATCGGCGCGTGACAATTAATGTCCACCAAATTTGCGACGCATCGCACTTAATACTCGGTTTGAAAAATCTCCGTTATTTCGAGAAGCAAAGCGGGAAAATAGAGAGGCACTTAATACATGTGCTGGTACCCCTGCTTCAACTGCGGCTTGAACTGTCCATCGACCTTCGCCGCTATCGCTAACTTCTGTTGAGTAAGCATTGAGATCTTTACTTTCATGCAAAGCTTGAGCAGTTAAATCTAGAAGCCACGATGAAATAACACTTCCACGACGCCACACTTCGGTGATTTCTGGCAGATTTAATGTGTAGGCCGGATCCAGTGTGTGCGCGGCATCAAAGATTGCTAAACCTTCGGCATACGCCGCCATCATCCCGTACTCAATTCCATTGTGAACCATCTTTACAAAGTGACCACTGCCTGCTGAACCACAGTGCAAATATCCACATTCACTTGGTGTTGGTTCACCTGATCGCCCAACGCTTCGCTCCACAGCATCAAAGCCCGGTGCAAGTGCTTTAAAGATAGGCTCCAAATCCTTAACTACGGCCTCCTTCCCGCCAATCATCAAGCAATACCCGCGCTCTAATCCGTAAATTCCTCCACTCGTTCCGACATCAACAAAATTAATTCCCTTTTCTGCGAGCAAGGCCGCATTGACAATGTCATTCTTGTAAAAAGAGTTGCCGCCGTCGATGACCGTGTCACCTGGCGATAAATAGCTGGCAATATCTGCAATAGTTGAATCAGTTACCCCTGATGGCACCATTATCCAGACCGTACGTGGGGTCGAAAGGGCTCCAACCAACTCAGCAAGAGTATTGGCGGGCGTAAAACCCTCATCGGCCAACGATTTAACCGCATCAGGGTTTACATCATGTACGACGCAAGTAATCCCAGAATGGGCCAAGCGACGAACAATATTGGCCCCCATTCGCCCTAGGCCGACCATTCCAAAGTTAATGTCGCGCTGCATGTGGCACAGTCTACCTGCTTAGATTTTCAACTCACCCGTTGGAAAAGGCTTCAGAATCAAGGAATAGGCGAGTTAATCCAGCGGCTTGTACGTGTCCAGCTGGTACGGATGTATCGGCCTCTAAAACCGCTTTAGCTGCAACGGCTTTGATTTTTCCGCTGGCAATTATCCAAACCTGGTCTGATGAGTTAATGAATGCCATTGAGAATGAAACGCGTTCAGGGGGCGGCTTCGGTGAATCAGCAACTGCAATAGCCGCTTCTGTTTCTTGCGAATTCCAGTGCATGGGGAAAAGAGAGGCTACGTGGCCATCGAAGCCGAGGCCTAATATGCACAAATCCATCGTGACATCTCGAAGTTGAGCTTCATACGAGTTAGCAGCTTCATAAACGCTCACGCCTTCATCAGATGACATCACTTCATGAACCGTAACTGAGAAGTTAATTAAACCATCCCGAACTGGCCGTGAATTACGCAATGGGCTATCTGAGGTATCGAAACGCTCATCGCTAAACCAAATATTTAAACCCGTTAAGTCGCCTGCGTGGTTTATTAATTTAACTAATTTTTGGGCAAACTCAGTTCCAAGTGGACCTCCAGTTAGAGCGATATGAAAAACTCTTTTTTCTGCAAGCCGGCTCGCAATCACTTCTATTGCTTCATTGGTTGCGCCAACAACTAATTCAGCAGAATCCTCATACAGAGTGAGCTCAAAGTTTTTGCGCACAAGCTGAACTAATTTTTAGCAGCTAAACGAGCCTCACGACGAATGCGCTGTTCGGCAGGATCAGGTACCGGAACGGCTGAAATTAATCGACGTGTGTAATCATTTTGTGGACGCAGCAAAATATCATCGCGATCGCCCTCTTCTACAAGTAGGCCGTTCTGCATCACCGCAATGCGGTGAGCTAAAATATCGACAACGGCTAAATCATGGCTAATGAAGAGACAGGCAAACTTTAATTTTTCCTGAAGCTCTGTAAGAAGATCTAAAAAGCGCGACTGCACCGATACATCAAGGGCCGAGGTAGGTTCATCTGCAATCAAAAGATCTGGTGTCAAGGCAAGTGCACGGGCAATTCCCACGCGCTGGCGCTGGCCTCCAGAGAGTTCATGCGGGTAGCGGTTTCGGTAGCTACGAGGAAGCTCTACTTGATCAAGTAGCTCCTCAACCATTCGTGCGAGGTCGGCGCCTTTTGCTATTTTTGCTAAATAGATTGGTTCACCAATGGATTCCCCAATAGGTAATCGTGGATTGAGAGAAGATGCTGGATCCTGAAAGACAATTCCTGTGTGGCGGCGAATGGCAGATAATTGAGCTTGGTTAGCGCCAGCGATTTCATTTCCGACGATTTCAATACTTCCCGTTTTTACCGGCAATAAACCAATCGCTGCGCGGCCGACAGTTGTCTTACCAGAGCCCGATTCGCCAACCAGGCCAACGATTTCACCAGGATAAATCTCTAGATTGAAGTTCTTGACCGCAGTAAATGCTGGAACACGTCCGCGTTTTGGGTACTCAATTGTGACATCGGTAAGTTTTAAAACAGGAGCTGGCTTTGCATCCTCCCTATAGGCAAGAACGCGTTTTACACTAGAACCTAATTTTGGTACTGCGCTTAATAGCTGCTGCGTGTATGGGTGTCGTGGCTTATTAAAGATTTGATCGGCGGTTCCATGTTCGACGGTAATTCCATCCTTCATAACAAGAATCTCATCGGCCATATCGGCCACAACTCCCATGTCGTGAGTGATGAGCAAGATTGCGGAGTTGAGTTTATCTTTGAGCCCCCGCATTAAATCGAGAATTTCAGCTTGAACCGTTACATCAAGGGCGGTAGTCGGTTCATCGGCAATGAGCAATGCAGGATCGCATGCGAGTGCCTGTGCAATCATTGCCCGCTGCCGTTGCCCACCAGATAGTTGATGGGGATATTTATTTATTGATTTCTCTGGTTCTGGAATATCAACCATTTCTATTAACTCTAGAGCTCGTTTTTGAGCTTCTTTTGGTCCCATATCAAAGTGATTCCTTAGGGTCTCAATTATTTGAAAACCTATCGTGTACAGCGGGTTGAGCGCGGTCATTGGCTCCTGAAAAATATATGCTACTTCACGCCCACGAAACCTATGTAGGATAGCGGATTTTGCATCGACCATCTCTTCGCCCTTTACCTTTACACTGCCATTAGTCCGTGCATTGGAGGCTAGTAAAGACATTAAACCAAGTGCAGTTGTGGATTTTCCAGAGCCTGATTCACCCACAATTGCAGTTACCTTGCCGGCGGCTAATCCAAGATTCATATCGATTACAGCTGGATACCAAACACCATCTACCCAAAAATCAACATTAAAATCCGATATCTCAAGAACATTTTCAGTACTCATATTTATGAACCTGCCTTTACTTCGAACTTAGCTTTAAGGCGATCCTTTTTAGTAATTCGGCGTCGCTGACGTGGATCAAATGCATCTCGCAGTCCGTCCCCAATAAAGTTAACGCATAAGGCAATTGTAATAATGAAGAATCCTGGCCACCAGAAAAGCCAAGGTCGCGTAGTAAATGAGGACTCGTATTGGCTAATCAGTAAACCTAATGACACATCTGGAGCAACTACTCCGAAGCCAAGGTAAGAGAGCGCAGTCTCTGTCAAAATAGCACCAGCCATCAATAAGGTCACAGAAACGATTATCTGACCAACTGCGTTAGGTAGGATATGTTTAAAGGCAATTCGAGCATTTGATGCACCAGCAACACGAGCGGCATCGACAAACTCCATTTCACGCAGAGACAAGAACTGCGCGCGAACCAAACGAGCCAGTCCAGTCCACACGAGTAACCCTAGGAAGAGCGCTAAAAAAACTGGACCAACCCGACCAGAGGCCTTGCCGATAACTGCCGCCATGATAATGATTGGGACGGTTTGGATGAAGTCAACTAAGCGCATAAGTACTGAATCGACACCTTTACCGTAAAAGCCGGAGATAGATCCAACAACGACTCCAATGAAGCCTGCGAGAATTCCAATAATAAACATAATCATGAGTGAGCGCCGTGCGCCATTCATCACTAGTGCAAAATAATCGCGGCCAATGTCATCTTGGCCAAATGGGTGAGTTCCCATTCCAAAATTTGAGAGAGGATTTATCGACAGAGTCGGGCATCCAGTTGTTCCCCCAGGGCAGTCTTCAAAACGTAGATCGGGAATATCCTCGACCGTCCATCTCCACCAGCCCGGAATCCTTAGCGGACCGATCTTGGTATCAAGGGCCGACATAACAAAAACAATGACGCTGGAAAGAAGGAAAAGTGCAATAACTGCAGCTCGATGTCGAAAGAAGCGGCGTCGAACAATCTGACCCAGACTTAATCCCTCTACCTCTTTATTTGCAATGGCGCTTTCACCACCACTGAGAATTTCGCCCATTGGCTTCTCTCTGCGACTAAATAGCTTCATTATTCTTTGACCAATCTAATGCGAGGATCCAATGCTGAATAGACCAAATCTGCTAACAAATTCCCTAATACAACTAATATGGACAAAAGTAAGTTAACGCCCATCAATAGATTCAAGTCGTAACTATTAATCGCCCTAATTCCTAGAGTTCCCATACCTTGCCATCCGAATACCCGTTCGGTAATGACCGCCCCGCCAATGAGACCGACAAACTCGCCAACGAATAAGCTTGATAGCGGGAGCATCATATTTCTAAGTGCGTGGCGAGTAATAACTGTACGTTCATTTAAACCTTTAGCTCTTGCCGTACGAATGTAATCTTGGTTGAGAACCTCTAAAAGCGCTCCGCGTGAGTATCTAATCCATCCAGCAAGAGAGATGAGGATTAGGGCTAAGGTAGGCAAGATTAAGTGCATAATAATGTCGAGATTATTTAGCCAGAAATCATCTGTGACTAATTGATCCTTGCGTTGGCCATACGTTGGTACGGGACGCCCATTGACAGCATCGGTTAGAAAATATGGCTGCCAACTCTGCATTACTCGGTCGATGAAAATAAGAAAACCCGAGATTACCCCTGTTATTATCGCTGTCCGGGCTATTGGGCCACGGTCAACTTTACTAAAGATCGATGCACAGATAAATCCTGTCCCGACAATTAATACCAGCATTAGAAGAGTAACAAGATAAGAGCCGTAGTTATTAAATACCCATTGCGCAGGGTAGTACCAGAGCACAGCTAACCCCGCCATGGTAAGTGCAGCGTTTCGAGCGGGAATATTTGTAAGGCCAGTTGAAATCGACGCAACACCCATGGCAATTCCAACGGATAGAAACCCGATAAGTATTGGACCAAGTCCCGGATGTAGATACCAATCCGTTAAATCAATTGCCCATAAAATCACAAAACTCGTTGCAAAGGCGCCAGCAAAGACGCTCCAAAACCGCTTGCGTTCACCGCCAAAGAGGGAGCTCCAAAAAACTCCAGTAAAGCAGGAGAAAATTAACATCCACTTGAGAGGGATATTTGGTTCACTCAAAAAATTGTTAAATTGAATCGCCATAAACTCTTTTAAAAGCACTGCAACCCAAAAAATTGGGAGGGAGAACAAAAGAAAGGCTAAAAAAGTCATTCCATAATCAAAGCGACTGTATTGACGCAGAGCAGAGATTATTCCAAGTGCGAGTCCCAGCAGAAGTGCGGTAATTGAGGCGACTAGGACCAATCGCAGGGTGACTGGGATAGCAAATGCCAGCTCTTCTTGAACTGATGAGGCATCACGAGTCATACCCATATTTAATTTTCCAACAAAGAGACCAAGAATGCCTTTTAGCCAGAGAAAGTAGCGAAGCGGGGGTGGAACATTGAGTTGTAGGTCACGAGTTAATGCGATTATCTGCTGTCGAGCGCCATCGTCGACGCTCAGGCGAAGCTCAGCAAGTGGATCACTAGCGTAAGCGGCTAAATTGTAAACTAAAAAACTAGATCCAAATAAAATCATTATGGAAACACCAATTCGGCGCATGATGTAGCCCAGCATCACTTCTCCTTCAAATCATCTTTTCTTGGAGTAATCAAACTCATTATTTCATCCAATCGTAGCGGAAGTGGCACCCGTATTTAACTTAACGAGTGCCACTCCACTTTTACGAATCTGGTCCTTACATAATCTCTATGCTCGGATAATAACTATTGAATAGTTATTAGTAGGCCCAATCCCAATAGTTCCACACGAGAGTTGGGCTTAGTGGTGCTGGCTTTACTCCCTTGAGTTCCTTGTTATAGGCGGTCACTGCTGGGAACTGGAAGACTCCAACTGTCAGTCCCTCACGGTGAATAATGCGCTCTGCTTGAATCATCAAAGAGACCATTTGGCGGTTCTCCAGAGGAAATTGCAATTTGTTGAGAATTGCATCCAACTCTGGCAATGCCACTCCGGTACGGTTATTTCCTCCACCGATGATGAAGTTAGCATTTGTGCCTGCCTGTGAAACAGCTGTCTGGCAGTATGCAAAGAACATTGCATCGTACTCAGAAAGCTGAATTCTTGGGCTCCACGCTGCTTGAACATCTCCTTGAAGATCTATGCCTGCCTTAATTGCATTTGCCTTAGCAAGAGCAAACTCTGCAGCACGGCGAGCGTTGTTTCCAGGAACAAGTACCTTCACCTTTATAGGATTACTTGGACTTGCCGTTGGGAAGTGCCTCTTAATTAAACGAAGTGCCTTGGCATTCTTTCGGTCCTGATCTCCATCATAGAAATTAGATCCATTTGTCGCCTTAAGGCGATCGTATCCCTCTTGACCTGGTGCAAGGAAAGTTGATCCAAGGACGACTGCATCAGAGTTGATTGGACGGATTAACTTCTCAGTGATCTCTTCACGAGGAATAGCAAGAAGGAATGCTTTACGAAGATCTGCACCCTTTCCTCCGTGTCCCTTGAAGATTCCGTTGTAATCAGGCTGCCCTGGGGCTGCATTTACGCGAGTGTCCCAGTGCTCGTAGCAGGATTGAATTCCACCCTTAATGGTGACGTTCGTTAGCTTCTTTAGCGCAGCAACAGCATCGGCCGTTGCTTGGCCTTGATAGATATCAATCTCACCGTTGGCTAGCGCTTGTGCTGCCGCAGTTCCATCTGAGATGAACTTAAAGATAACTGTATCTATTCCTCCGCTTAACGCAGGACCTGAGTTGTACTTAGGGTTGACCTTCAAGGTAACCGAAGACTTTGTCACTGCGCTTTCAACTAAAAATCCACCGTTACCGACAAAAAGAAGTGGGTTAGTAGAAGCATTTACCTCAGTGATGTTGTAAGCCTCTGACCAGACCTTGCCGATTGCCTTCAAGGTTGCAGTGTTCTTTGTGTTGTACGCTGTCAGGAAGCGATCACGTGCTGCATTGTTTTCAGCAACTGATCCAAGAGCTTTCTTTCCTTCAGAGATCAAGACCAGTGTGTGAACTGGTGATGGTCCAGGACCAAATAGATCCCAGTTTGCAATTCTCTTCTTGTATTGCAGTGTCACTGACATTTTATCGGAAGAGAGAACTGGCTCTCCAACGATATTGTCGCTATATGTTCCACCATAACCATTTGAGTTAAATGCTGGAACTGCATCACCGTCAGGATCGCCTAATCCAGCAGCCTTTGAATAGGCGTTACTACTTAGTACATGTGATAGTAGAAGATCCACAGCTGTAATTGGTGTTCCATCTGACCAGACACGTCCAGGCGCAACTGTGTACTGGACACGGAAATCATCGGACTTATTCTTGACTATCTTGTACGAACCGAAGACCTTATTCTGAACCACATTCTTCTGATCATTATAGTAATTGAAACCTATTCCTGAAAGATAACCAACAGCCGCATTGATTGTGAGGTTGGTATCAGGAGTGCTTGAGTTAAATCCAGTTAATGAGTTTGTATCATGAACAACTACGGTTGAACGAGTTGCCGCATGTGCTGGAGTTAACAGTGATAACGCCAACGCACTTGAAGCAGCAACAGCGAGTGCAAACTTTGCACTGCGTGTTAGTTTCATTTGATCTCCTCGAGGGTAATTGAGGCTTGATGTGGAGAGTCGACCCACCCCACACCTTTGCCTTTGGTGGAATGAGTCTGCCCTAGGTTAAGCGTGTTTTGCAAGATATACGAGCCTGTTATGAGGCTACAGTTCTGTAACGATTTCGCTACAGTTCTATAACGATTTCGCAAGTAGTTACTCCTTACTTAATTAATTCTCAGAATTGACCCTGGATGCATCAATTTTCGCCGTGGTCAGACGGGGGGAGGCTATGACAAGTAAGACCAAACCCAATATGGCTGAGGCGAAAAAGGGCGCTCGTAAGGCGCTCTCGCGAGAAAAGTAGTGAGCTAAAACCGTGACCATTCCACCACCAAGAAGCATTCCAATTGGAATCGATCCCCATGCAAAAAAACGATAGACGGAGTTCACCCTCCCCAGTAAATGCGTTGGAATGATGCTTTGGCGAAGCGAAACGGTGATTGTATTCCAGAGAACAGCTATGAGAGTTTCAAAGGCGGTCACTACCCAAACAACCTGCCAAGAAGTAGTCATGCCGATAATGAGATTACCAATTGGCCCCGATGCAAGAGCGAGAGATAACGAAGGGCCACTACCTAATGCAGCAGAGATTTTAGGAGCAAAAATTCCACCAAGGATTCCGCCAATAGCAGCACCTGTTCCAAGAATTGCGAAAATGAATACGGTGGTATGTAAAACCTCTTGAGCATAAAGAATAAAGACGGCACCGACCATAGTTCCTAGTCCATTTAAGCAGCCCAGAATAATTGCCATGGGACGCAGAAGTGGATGTGCCCATAACCATGCAAAACCCTCCTTAATTTCAGCTTTAAAATTAATTTTTTCCCGAGGCTCATCGCTTTCAATTGGTCTAAAGCTTCCAGCAAGAGATGCGACTAAGGCCACTGCAATAAAGAAAGAGATTGCATCAAAGAAGAAGGGCAGGAATATCGCTACACCAATTAAGAGTGAGCCCAATGGTGGACCGATAAAACTATTGGTCAGAGCTTCAGCCGACCACATTCGACTATTAGCTTGTTCTAAATTCTCTTTATCAACCACTGCTGGCATCAATGTCTGTGCGCTGTTATCTCTCAAAACTTCGGCAAGGCCAAATAGAAATGCAGTAAACACAAGCGTTAAATAGAGAGACCAGTTAGTTTCCAGATCGGTAATCGTCGTTAAGTCATTGAGTGAGGGAAGTGTGTCTTTATTACTCCACACAATTACACCAACAAAAACCGTGAGAATCCCCCGCATGAAATCCATACCGACAATGAGTTTGCGCCTATCAAAGCGATCGGTGAGTACACCTGCATGCAAAGTAAATATCAGCCACGGTAAACGGGAGGCAAAACCGGCGGCGGCAATTAATAATGGCGAGCGCGTAACGGCGGATGCGAGCCAGGGGTAGGCCACCATAGACACGCCATCACCCAGGTTTGACACTGCAGTGGCGATCCACAACTTCCAGTACGAAGCTCCGAGAGGTTTAGACATCCTCGGATTTTAAGGCCACGCAAGTAAAAATATAAGTAGGGATTTAAAAGGTTTCGGAGTTATTTGTCCTTCAAAACCGTGAGTGCCCAGAGAATGGCGACTACATCAATGAGCTCTTGAGCAAGTGCACCTTCGCTAGCTGTTGCAAAGCCAAAAGCTCCCGCAAGCATGACCAGAAAGGAAAGTGACATACCTATCGACGCGGCTTCAATGGCTTTACTTCTCGAACGTTGAGCAATCTCAACTGCCTGAGCAAGATTTTCAATTGAATCATCAACAATGACCACATCAGCGGCTTCACTTGCTGCCGTTGCACCACGTGCCCCCATTGCAACCCCAACATGAGCCATCGCTAATGCAGGTGCATCATTGATTCCATCGCCCACAACAATCACACTTCCACGAGAGTTCTCCATCAATTTTTCAGTTAAATCTAACTTGCCCCGTGCGCTCACATGTGAATACACCTCTGTAATACCCACCGAGGTCGCAACTTCCTTGGCGGTCGAATCTTTATCCCCAGTCACAAGTGCGATTCGCTGCACTCCCATGCGCCGAAGATGTTCAATCACAGATTTAGATTCTGGACGAAGCGGATCGTTTAGTCCGATTGCACCAATTAATACGCCGTCACGTCTGACTGCTACCACTAAAGGATGTGTCAGAGTCAGCCAGTCGGGTGCAACCACGGTTAATTGACCAACAGTGATTTCAGATCCATCGATAACTCCAGAAATATGGTGACCCGGAACCTCCTTAACCTCGCTGACCACTAAAAGTTCTAACTTCATCTCTTGTGCAGAAAGCACCAGTGCCTTAGCAACAATATTTTGACTGTACTGATCCACTGAGGCAGCTAACTGCAAAACCTCTTGACTGCGTGATCCAGCTGGAACAACGATCTCATCGATAATTGGACCACCGTGGGTGATGGTTCCAGTCTTATCAAGTAAAACAACTTCAGCGCGGGCAAGGGCTTCAAGAGTTCCACCTCCCTTTATTATCGCGCCGTGCTTGGCCGCCTTAGATAACCCTGAAACAACTGCGATTGGCACTGCCAAAATTAACGGACATGGCGTTGCGGCAACCAGCACTGCAACTGCTCGGCTTACCTCACCAGTTATCGCCCACGCCAAACCTGCAGTAATAAGTGCAAGTGGAATGAATGCCATGGCCCACTTACTTGCAATCCTTACACCGGGAGATGTTCGAGCTTCGGCCGACTGCACCATTTTGATTATTCCCGCATAAGTACTTTCTTCCGCCGTATTTGTTGCAAGGTACTCGAAAACATCTCCTGCATTTACAACTCCACTGAGAATATGTGCATCCACGTGTCGAACCACTGGCAGTGGTTCGCCAGTTAAAGCCGCCTCATCAAGAGTGGCGGAAGTAAGCAACGTGCCATCAACTGGTGTGATTTCACCTGCACGCACTAATAAGTGGTCATCAACTTTAATCTCACGGATATCAATCTCTTCAATTGCACCAGTTAATGTAAATCTGCGAGAAAGTTGTGGAACTCTTGCGAGCAACGATTTGAGTTGTCGTTCAGCCTGGCCTTCTGCCCAACTTTCCAAAACGCGACCAGTGGCTAACATTAGTGAAATCACTGCGCCTGCGAAAAACTCTTGAGTTAACAGCGTTGCCCACAGAGAAAGAACTGCAAGCAAATCAGAGCCAAAAGTTTTTCTACGTAAATCTATTAATACCCACGCAAATGCGGGAACTAACCCAAGAATGGCAGCTATCCCCCACAACACTTCATTGAAAAAACCAAGTGATAACAAGGTCAATGCTATGAGTAATAGCCCTCTATTTAGAACTCCCGCCCTCATAACTACAGACTACTTCCTAGGTCAAGGGATAGGCTTAAAACCATGAGTGATGTAACAATCACATTTTTAGGAGCCACTGAAACAGTCACAGGTAGTCGCTTCTTAGTTACTACGTCGTTAAGTAAAATACTTGTGGACTGTGGAATGTTTCAGGGAACTAAAGAGATCAGAAAGAAAAACTGGGAGGCATTTCCAGTTGATGTGAAAACGATCGATGCAGTTGTGCTCACTCATGCGCACTTAGATCACTGTGGCTATCTACCTTTATTAGTGCGACAAGGGTATAGAAATCCAATCCACTCGACACATTACACCAATGAGCTTGCAACAATAATTTTACGAGATTCTGCCCATCTTCAGGAGTTAGATGCAAAATTTGCTGCTGAAAAAAAATACTCCGAATATCTCGATCCAAAACCGCTATATGGTAGCCAAGATGTAGAAGCGACACTTAAGCTTTTCAGCGAACACCAATTTAGAATCTCGGTGCAAATTACTCAAGATGTGACGGTTACATTTTTCCCGTCAGGACATATTCTCGGCTCTAGTTTTATCGTTCTGAAAGTCGGGGATAAAACCATCCTCTTCACAAGTGATCTTGGACGCGACAACCATCCGATTCTCTCTGTTCCAGATAAACCTCCTGCTTCTGGAATCGACGCGGTTGTAACCGAGTCAACGTATGGAGATCGAGTGCACGATACAACGGCCGAAAGTTTTGCCAATGAGATTAATGCCGGCATAAAACGCGGTGGCAAGATTCTGATCCCTGCCTTTGCCGTTGATCGCACCGAAGTAATTTTAATGGCCCTTCGTGCACTTATTGAAGAGAAAAAAATTCCATCACTTCCTATATATGTTGATTCACCAATGGCAATCGCTGCACTCGAGCTTTACAGGCGGGCAATTGCTGAAAATTCCCAAGAGATTCGTCCAGGTGTTAGCCAACAATGGAGCAACCAAGATCCATTTGATGCAGGTGCGCTAAAACAGTTAGCCACTACCGAGGATTCTAAATCCCTCAAAGATCAAGAGGGAATAGGAGTTTTGATTGCCGCAAGTGGCATGTCATCTGGCGGTCGTGTAGTTCACCATCTTAAAAATCTTTTGCCAGATGAAAAGAACACCGTCATTTTAGTTGGATTTCAAGCTTCAGGAACACGGGGACGCCAATTAGAGGATGGTCAAAAAGCGGTCAAGATTCATGGTGGATGGATTCCAGTCAATGCCCACATCTGTAAAGTTGAGAGTTTTTCAGTCCATGCCGATTCTGACGAACTAATCTTATGGTTGGGTCAGATTTCCAAACCTACTAATACTTTTATAGTCCACGGTGAGGCGGATTCGCAGGCGACAATGAAGTCGCGGATAGAAAAAGAACTTGGGTGGAAGGCAACAATTCCCAAAAGCTCACAGGTTTTTACAGTCTAGTCAATGAAAGGGCGGCCGCATCGCTGCGGCCGCCCTTTCATTATCAACCCTCGAAAGTTAAAGAGTGTAAACCTCTTACTTATTCATCTTTGCAATGAGTGACTTCGCCTTAGCAAGGAAAGTACCTTGGATAACAACATAGCCAAGCTTTGGATCACTAGCTGAACATGCAGGAGAAAGAATAAATTCAGCCAACTCCTTAACTGCCGCCCCTCTTGCTTTATCTGCATAAGAGGTTTCAATTAACATATAGGAAACGATTCCTAGTGTGTATGCGCCAGCAACCTTGGTTGAGTAATCGTATGTAACGATTCCGTTTTCATCTTGATTGGCTTCACCTAAAAATGCAGAGACAGCGGCAGAATCTGGGAAAACGAACTGACCTGTTGAGTTACTTACATATGCTGCTCGAAGACCATAAGCATCGCCCCAGTTCTTCTCTGCATAGGTTATTGAATAAGGTGTCTTTGCTGCGAGAGTTGCAATACCCTGAGAAGCATTTGCCCCGACTATTCGACCGATATTTGAAGGAGCATTAATGTCGCCAGGGAATGCAGTGGTAAACGCATCATTACCCTTTTTAGTCCAAACAGTAGGTGCCACACCATTTAACCAAGTCGTGAAGTTATTTGAAGTTCCAGAGCCATCGGCACGAAAGACCACCTTGATTGGCTTGTTAGGAAGTGTGTAATAAATAGTCTTTTTACCAGTTCGGAGAACTATTGGATTTCCTTTGCTGTCTTTTTTGACGTTTCCAGTTGAGTCTTTGCGATAAATAGTAGTTGTAACGGAACGGTTATTATCGGCAGCAATTTCTTGATCATTCCACTTTGTAATTTCACCCGCAAAAATCTTTGCAACTGTTGTAGAACTCAAATAGATATCTTTCTTTCTTGGAAGATTAACCAGTACTGCAATAGGTGCAGCGATGATAGGCGCATGGAAGACTGTTGAACGCTTTGTTGATGCAGTGTGAGCTGAGTCAGAAAACCAAAAATCTCCTATTTTAGAGTCTGCATTTTTCTTACCAGTGCCCGAACCAGTTGATGAGTAAACATATGAATGGCCAGTTGCCTTGGCAAAATCTGCCTTACATGCTTGCAAAAGCGGATCCACAAATGATGCACCGGATCCAGTTAGATCAATTGCATGTGCAGGCTGAGCAGTTGCGACTGCAATTAAAGCGGCAAGAGCAAACGCTTTTGCTTTTGTAGAAAACTTCATAGTGAACCTTTCGTTGGAGGGTAGATCATTTACCTCTATAAAGGTATTGAGCGCTGGTGACCAAAGAGTGAGAAGCAGGTTAAATCTGAGTATGCCTTAAGTGAACAATTAGAGTTAACCAAAACGACCAGTGACATAGTCCTCAGTACGTTTATCAACAGGTGCCGAGAAAATTTTGCTGGTCGGTGCCACTTCAACCATGACCCCCGGGCCGCCATCTGAGAGGAAGAATGCTGTGTAGTCAGAGACTCGGGCGGCTTGTTGCATGTTGTGGGTTACGATGATAATCGTCATCGTTTTTGCTAGTTCAGAAATCGTCTGCTCGATTCTAAAAGTAGATCCTGGATCAAGAGCCGAGCAAGGCTCATCCATCAATAGAACTTGTGGTTCAACTGCCAGTGAACGAGCAATACATAAGCGTTGCTGTTGACCGCCTGAGAGAGATCCGCCATGCTCGTGGAGTCGATCCTTAACCTCACTCCACAATCCTGCCCGCTCCAAACAAGACTCCATCAAATCATCTGTGTTGCTTCGCTTTATCTGGGCAAGTTTGAGGCCTGATAAAACGTTTTGACCAATTGTCATTGATGGAAATGGATTGGGCTTCTGGAAAACCATTCCAACGTTAAGGCGAATCTTCGTCACATCGGTGCCAGGTGCATAAATATCTCGACCATCAAGTAATACCTGTCCTGCAAGGGCGGCTGTCGGAATAAACTCGTGCATTCGATTGAGAGTCCGTAAAAAAGTTGATTTTCCACAGCCTGAAGGTCCAATTAATGCAGTGACAGTTCCAGCGGCAAAATCTAGAGATACATCTGCTAGAACGTGCTTTTTCCCAAACCAGGCATGTACTCCCCGGGTCTCAAGCCCTATTCCAAGCATTTCACTGCCTGGAATTCTCGCTTCACGATTTCCAGCAACCGTTGCAAGGGAGCTGGGAGTTACTTGAGTTTGCATATTTTTCTCCACTGCCTTGTCATTGTTGTGTTCCTCTTGAATTGCATTCTCATCAGTACTCTCAATACCCATGTCACATAACCTTTCTTCCACTTATTAAGCGCGCTGAGCCAAATAAAATAAAGATGAAGGCAAGGAGAACTAAAAGTCCTCCCCATGCTCGAGCGAAGGCCTCGTCGGTGCCACCAGTTAGAAATGCCTTCCAGATGTAATATGGAAGAGATCCCATTGCTCCGGAGGTCGGATTCAAGTTAAGTGAGTCTCCACCACCAGAGACCAGGAGAAGAGGCGCAGTCTCACCAATAATTCTCGCCATGCCCAAAATAACTGCCGTTACTAGCCCACTTTTTGCAGCAGGCAGCACAACTCCTGCAACTGTTCGCCACTGAGTTCCGCCAAGTGCTACACCTGCCTCACGAAGTTCATGGGGAATCAAACGCAGCATCTCTTCTGCGGTGCGCGCAATTGTTGGAATCATTAAAATCGACAGCGCAAATGAGCCCATCAATCCAGAGAGAGATTTTGTTACCGGATATACAAGACTCGAGAGAATAAATAACCCTGCCACAATGGAGGGAACTCCACTCATTGCTTGAACTAAAAACTTAATCGGCTTAGATAACTTGCCTTGGATTTCAGTTAAATACAATGCGGTTAAGACTCCAATTGGGAAACTAATTATTAGAGCACCGCCGACCATAATGATTGTTCCAACCAAAGCGTGAAGCAATCCACCTTGATTTATTGGATCGTTAACTGAGTTCAAAGACATATCATTAAAAAATAGACCGAAGTGAATTCCTTTGTAACCTTTCACGATGACTGTCGCGACGATACTCACAATTGGAATTACGGTAATCACCATACCGAGGAGTGCAAAACTGCTAAGTAGTGAGTCTTTCGCCGCTGCTAAATTGCGTAATCTCAGTTGCTGAATAAAAACTAGTGTGGCTGCAGTGACGAAAAATGCAGAAAAATATCCCGCCTTTCCGTTTAAACCCGTTACAGCAATTAGTAACCAACTCAACGCCGCAGCAATAGCAAGAAGCGATGCGGTAGAAGCACGTTGTTTGTTGGTTGTTTCCCAAGGTTTTTGTGGTTGGGGTTCAACATTTACACTCATCGTCCCTTACCTCCAAAACGGGTTATCAACAGGTCCGCGGAGGCATTAACAAATAATGTGAGAACAAAGAGAATCAGTCCGGCCGCCATGAGAGCGTCTACCTCATATGGACCGGCCTCACCAAATTTAAGCAAGATAAGTGAAGCTACATTTCCTCCAGCGCCAAAGAGCACCTGCCAGTTGATTTGATAGACAACATTGAGGACTGTATATACAGCCACAGTCTCACCCATCGCTCGACCCAGACCAAGCATCGCACCACCGATAACTCCACCCCGACCATAAGGAATCACAACTGCACGAATCATCGCCAATTTTGATGCACCGAGTGCGTATGCCGCCTGAATCCGATCAAGAGGTGTTTGATCAAAAATCTCTCGTGATATCGATGTCACGATTGGAATGATCATGATTGCCAGAACTAAGCCTGCAATAAAGGGTGACCGCTCAAAGATTGGTGCCGGCACTTTGAAAAAAGGTATGAAATCAAAGTATTTATTTAAAAGTTTTGCCCAATATTCAGCACTTGACATAAAGATAAAAAAGCCCCAAAAGCCATATAGCAAGGATGGGAAGGCAGCCATCAGGTCGATAAGTGAGACCAGAATTTTCTTGGCAGCCCCTTTTGCATAAAAAGTAAGGTAGAGCGCACTCAATACTGCAATTGGGACGCCAACGATTATTGCAATGAGTGCACAAAGGAATGTACCAACCAACATCGCACCAATCCCAAATGAGGACTCTGCAATGGAACCCGTGTCATCAGTGATGACTTCCCACTTAGAGCTAGTGATGAAATTAAATTTCTCCTCACGGAGAATGTGAATTCCTTTGAGTGAAAGAAATAGCGCAATCAAGCCAAGAATTACTAAGGAAGCCATTCCCCCAACAGTTACAATTCCACGGAAAATCTGATCCGAGCGCCGGGGTTTTGTTGTTAACTCTCTTGGAGTCGGATTGACTAACTCTCGAATTGACATTTATGAGGCGTACTTTCCAGTCACAAGGAAGTACACTCGGCGAGAGATCGATACTGCATGATCTGCATATCGTTCGTAATACCGACCCAACAAAGTTAAATCGATAGCGCTTTCTATACTGTGCTTCCAATTAGGTTCGATCAAATAGCTAATGAGTTTACGATGAAGGTCATCCATCTCGTCATCATCGCGTTCAACTTCAAGAGCCATGTCAGTATTTCTCGTTGCAATTACCACGCCTGTCTTATTAGTAAGCGCAACTGCAACCTTACCTTTTTCAGTAACTAACTGAATTAACTCAGACGGAATAGCACATTCTGGATGGCGAAGTCTTGCGAGCTTAGCAACATGATGGGCAAGATCTCCCATTCGCTCTAAATCCGAACCCATACGCAGGGCGGTGACAAGTGCACGTAAATCTGAGGCAACAGGCTGCTGGCGCGCGATAATATCAATGATTCGTGAATCTATTTCATGCTGGTAATTATCTATTTTTTCATCATTTGCAATTACTTCTTCAGCTAGTTTTAAATCGCAGTTCAATATTGCCGAAGTTGCCTTTGACATTGCAGTTGATACCATTTCGGTAAGATCTACAAGTGATTGGGAAACATTGTCGAGTTCGTCTTGGAAAACCGATCTAATAAGTGCCATAGAGCAAAACCTATGTGTAGATAGTGAATAGCGGGCCACGCTTCGGTGAACGGAAGGTAAACTGGCGTTTTTAGCCTATAGAGTTGCGGCATGAAGTTCTTGCGTAGGGACTCAGTTGATTTTGACCCGCGCGCCTTACCAGAGATGCTTCTGGAAACACTTAATCTGCTCGACGGCGACTCAATGATTTTAGCCCCTGGCGAAATCCCAATCTTCACCACCCCAGGTATAGAACTTCTTGGGGTACTCAAGGATGAGCGGATTCAGAGCTCTGAACTATTGGCCACTATCCGTGTAGTTCGTCGCACTCATAGCCAACAAGTTGGAAAGATTGATTTTCCCCGCGGCCCAATTGGTGAAGGTAAGCACGAATTGACTGTAAAGGTTTTACCTCTAACAAAAGATGACTTAGTTTTAGTTTTAGTTAGTGATGAAAGTGAAGCCCAACGTGTGCACGATGTGCGACGTGACTTCGTTGCAAATATTTCTCATGAGTTAAAAACCCCCATTGGAGCATTATCGCTTTTGAGTGAGGCAGTCTTAGGGGCCAAAGATGACCCTGATGCAGTTGCTAAATTCGCTACACGAATGCAGTCTGAAGCTAGACGCTTAACAGATCTGGTTCAAGAGATAATTAACTTATCACGCGTACAAGACTCTGACCCATTACAACTCGCTCAAGAAGTTGGCGTGGAGTACTTGATTCGCGAAGCAATAGATCAATGTCAAATATCTGCTGATAATCGGAGTATAACAGTCACTTATTTAGAGTCTACATCGGCAGTAGTTCTCGGAGACCGAGATCAATTGATCATGGCGGTTCATAACCTGATTGAAAATGCAATTAACTACTCCCCTGAGGGAACTAAAGTCTCAATATCTACAAATATTGAAAATGGAATAATTGATATTTCAGTTACTGATCAGGGAATTGGAATTTCGGAGTCTGAGCAAGATCGAATCTTTGAGCGTTTTTATCGAGTTGATCCGGCACGCTCACGACAAACTGGTGGAACAGGGTTAGGGCTTTCGATCGTAAAACATGTCGCCTCTAAGCATGGTGGCGAGGTAACACTGTGGAGTGTTGAAAATGTGGGAAGCACTTTTTCACTTCGATTACCAATTTATGATTCACAAGCAGAAGGTACACAATGACAAAAATACTGATCGTTGAAGATGAGAGTTCGTTTTCGGAGGCGTTGGCTTTTCTACTTGGTAAAGAAGGCTTTGAAGTCAGCGTTGCCGAAGATGGACGCGCCGCACTCAATACCTTCGCCAAAGAGGGCGCTGATTTAATTCTCCTTGATCTCATGATTCCTGAAATCTCAGGGGTCGACGTATGCCGTACTATCCGGACAACCTCACAAGTGCCAATAATTATGTTGACGGCCAAAGATGCTGAAATAGACAAGGTGGTTGGGCTCGAGCTTGGTGCCGATGATTATGTAACTAAGCCATACTCTTCACGCGAGTTAATAGCACGTATCAAAGCCGTACTTCGCCGCGGGATTTCAGATGCTGATTTAAATGGTGATCTGGAAGTAATTACTGTTGGAGCGATTAAGTTGGACACCGCTCGCCACCAGGCTTTTAATCATGGCATACCTATCGCGCTTCCGTTAAAGGAGTTTGAGCTTCTCGAGTTCCTGATGCGTAACTCTGGACGCGTTTTAACGCGTTCGCAGTTAATTGATCGCGTGTGGGGTGGAGATTACTTTGGAGATACCAAGACTCTAGATGTCCACATTAAACGTTTGCGCTCGAAGTTAGAAGTTGACCCTGCCAATCCAGTATTGATTCAGACAATTCGAGGACTAGGGTACAAATTAGAGAGTTGATGTTGAGCGCCAACACTCTCTGAAGCGCTTCGCATCGTGAATGAGTGCTATTTCTAGCGTTTTATCATTGATTTGAACTTAAAATAAAAGCATGACATCGCTAGAAGATATTCGTTCAATGGTGACAAATCCAAAATTTACATATCGCCAACGTGTTGCAGGACTTGCAAACTTAGCTGAGAATCTCTTGGATCCACCCGCGGTTCGAAAACAGTGTAGTGATGCACTTTCGAGTCGAATTATCTGCGATATGTATGAGGGAAGCGCGCCGTACAGGCCACGTTATTTACTGCCAGACTACAAAAAAGTGTTAGTCAGTGGCTCGGAGTTTTTAGAGCTTCCACCAGCTAAAGATTTAGATGATGCGTTGGCTTTTTTACTTATTATGTACTCGGCTACACCTTCAATTACTGGATATCCAGTTTACTTTGGCGATTTAGACACGTTATTGCTGCCCTATGTTGAAGGTGTTGTTGATGAAGATTTGTATTCAAAATTGAAGCGCTTCTGGATCAGCCTTGATCGCATGTTCCCCGATGCATTTGCGCACACGAATTTGAGCCCCGTTTATAACCGTGTTTCAAAGATGATACTTACTCTGGAAAGAGAGCTCTTACAAGTTGTTCCAAATATTTCTCTTAAAGTTGATCCTGTTCTTACAAGTAATGAATACATTCTGGATGCGGTTAAAACCGTCTTTGCATGTGGAAAACCTCACTTCATCAATGACCCCATGATGCAATCTGATTTAGGCCCCGATTACGCTGCGGTGAGTTGCTATAACTCACTTAAAATCGGAGGCGGTTCGCACACTCTTGTCCGAATAAATCTAAAAGCGACGGTCGACGCCGGAGAGGGCGGAGTTGAATCTTTTTTTGCCACAACTCTTCCTTACTACCTAGATTTGACGGCCGAATTGATGGAATCACGAATTCTCTTTCTCGTTGAAGAGTCGCACTTCTTTGAATCTAACTGGCTCGTTGCAGAGGGTTTACTTGAATTAGATAAGTTTTCTGCAATGTTTGGGATCTTCGGCTTAGCTGAAGCAGTTAATGCGTTAATGGTGCGCGATGGCAAGGAGGGTACGTATGGACATAGTCTGCTCGCCGATGACTTGGGCTATCGAATTACATCCTTTATATCTGCTTGGGTCGCCGAGCGCAAAATGCCTTATTGCAAGGGCAACAACGGTTTCGCCTTCTTGCATTCACAATCGGGTATTGATTTAGATATTGGTGTTACGGCAGGAACACGTATTCCTATCGGCACTGAGCCTTCGCTAATCTCCCACTTAAAAACCGTCGCTCGCCACCATCACTTATTCCAATCGGGAATCAGTGATGTTCTATCCTTCGATGAGACTGCTGTTAAAAATCCACAGGCCGTCGTCGATGTTATTCGTGGGGCATTCAAAAGCGGGATGCGTGATTTCACTTTCAATTTAGATAGCAACGACTTCATACGTATAACAGGCTATTTAGTACGCAAATCAGATCTTGCGAAAATGCCGAGTGCGCGCCATTCAAGTACGTATTTAGGCGCTGGTTCGGTTGCAGATTCACATGTTGATCAACGCATAGTGAAAAGGGTGACGAGTGCTGAGAGCTCACCAAGCACAAGTAGCTAGCATCATCCCTTTTTCCTGGGTAGATGGTCCTGGAAATCGATTCGTTCTCTTTCTGCAGGGGTGCAACTTCAACTGTTTACCCTGCCATAATCCACAAACAATTCCACTTCACACGCCACAGGCACGAGTGATGGGCGTGTCCGAAGTCCTCGATGATATTCGAGTAGCGATGCCATATATCTCAGGGATAACAGTTTCAGGTGGTGAGGCAACAGTCCAACATGAGTTTGTTCTCGAACTCTTTACAGAGATTAAGAGTTCACCGGAGTTTGCCCACCTAACAACTTTTATTGACAGTAATGGCAATGCACCAGAATCTATTTGGGAGACACTCGCACCTTTTACCGATGGTGTCATGCTTGATTTAAAGGCGCTCGATAATGCTAGTCACATCGCCTTGACGGGAAACTCAAATGAAGTTGTTCTGGAGTCAATTAAATTTCTTGACTCAATCAATAGACTTTTTGAAGTGAGATTACTGCTTGTGCCAGGCCACAATGATTCAGATGAAGAGTTAATTAAGACCGCGGTCTGGCTTAAAAGTATCAATCCTGATATGAAAATCAAAATAAACGCTTTCAAAAACCACGGAGTCCGAGCAGCCGCTCGTGATTGGCCCGAAGTAAGTGAAGAGGATTTAGCCCGATACCACTCACACTTGGATTAACTCCAAATATCGTCCCCGCGTAAGGTGACATCTGAGCCACCATCGATATAAATTGTCTGTCCGGTTGTATGTGTATTCTCTAAACTTGTAAGCCAGACCAAGAGATATGCAACTTGGCGTGGCTTTAAGTAGTGATTCAATGGCATAGGCACCATGGTGTCGATTGCTGCGCGCGCCTGCGCCGTTGCAATCATGTTGGCAACCATTGGAGTCTCTACGATTCCAGGGCCGACAGCATTTAGTGGAATTCCTGCTCCTGCCCACTCTGGCTTAATAGATTCTCGACGAACCCAGCGACTCACGGCTCGCTTTGTAGATACGTAAATCAGGGATGCCTCAGAATGGCCTTTATCAACTAAGCCCTGAGCAATGGCAACTGCTTTGTTCTCATCGAGTGTCAACATGGCATCAACTAGTTCAGATGAGTTAGGCATCAGCGATGCCATTGAAGATGTAATTGCTACTCTAGGCGAGGAGCTCTTAGTTAACGCTGGTAATATTTCTGTCAGATATTCGCTTACGCCGAAGAAGTTAACCGATACGGTCTTTGCAATTGGATGCACCAATCCAGCACATGCGATAACCGCATCGATTGTTCCACCACAAATTTCAATTGATTTTGCCGCAGCATCCAAGCGGCCTTTTTTGGTACTTAAATCAGCATTAATATCGGCGTTATGAATATCTATGCCAAAAACGATTTCGTTTCGCTCTTTTAATAAAGCAACGGTCGCTGCACCGATTCCTGAAGCTGCACCAGTCACAATATATTTTCTGGTCATTTCAAACCCCCTTCAATATGTGTATAGTTTCTGCACAGTTAAATTCTCCTCTCACCGGTTGAAAGCGCTAGAGGATGATCAAGAGATATCAAGCACAGAACTAATGATTAGAGTGAGGCAAAGCCCTCTTCAAGGACGTTGAGCGCATCTTTTAGTAGTTCGTCGGTAATGACAAGCGGTGGTAAGAATCGAATCACATTTGAATACGTTCCAGCGGTTAAAACTAAAACGCCTTTACTCTGGCAGTATTTAACAACTGAGTTCATAGCTGCAGTATTTGGATTCTTTGTCCCAGCCTCGACTAATTCAATTGCCTGCATCGCACCACGTCCGCGAACTTCGCCAATAATTGGATATTTCTTTTGCAGAGCCCGCAATGAATCACCCAAGATTTTCCCAATGTGTTGGGCACGAGCGACGAGGTTATCTTCCTCCATCGTTTCAAGTGCCCCGAGGGCTGCGGCGCATGAGATTGGATTTCCACCAAAAGTTCCACCGAGTCCTGCGGCATGTACTGAATCCATTATTTCGGCCCGACCAGTGATGCCAGCCAGCGGAAGTCCGCCGGCAATTCCTTTAGCGGTCACCATAATGTCGGGTACGACGTTTTCATCTTCGACGGCAAACATATGACCAGTACGGGCAAATCCTGTTTGCACCTCATCGGCGATAAATACGATTCCATTTTCCGCCGAGTACTTGGCGAGCGCGGGCATAAAACCCTTAGGTGGAACTATGAACCCACCTTCGCCCTGAATTGGTTCAATTAAAATTGCGGCAACATTGTGTGCACCAATCTCTTTATCAATTTTATGTGTAACCATTTCGATCGCATCGTGGGCAATCGTTGCGGAATCGCCAACCCAGTGAAATGAATACGGCATAGGCACGCGATAAATTTCAGGGGCAAATGGACCGAAGCCCTCTTTGTAAGGCATGTTCTTGGCAGTCAATGCCATCGTTAAATTTGTTCGTCCGTGATAGCTGTGTTCGAAAACGACAATGGCCGGACGCCTAGTGTAATGACGCGCAATTTTGACGGCATTTTCGACGGCTTCAGCACCTGAGTTAACGAGAAGCGACTTCTTCTTATGAGTTCCCGGTGTAATTGCATTTAATTTTTCGCAGACTTCTATGTAGTTCATGTAAGGAGCAACGGTGAAACATGTATGCGTAAATGCCTGCACCTGTTCTATAACTCTATCCACTACGCGGCTAGCTGAGTTGCCGACATTTACAACACCGATACCTGAGCCCAGATCGATAATTTGATTGCCATCAATGTCGAGCAGGATCGCATCACTAGCCCGCTCGATGATGACAGGAATAGCCATTCCCAATCCTCCAGAAGTCGCCTCACTGCGACGCTTAAGCGCCTCAATAGATTTTGGTCCCGGTATTGCAGTAACCAGACGACGTTCTTGGGTCAGATTAGTCAATGTGTTCATGGTCAAAGTCTAAGGCCATATTTCCCATGCATCGCCCTAAAAGTTAGGCTAGTGCCATGAGTTCACTGAGAGTTTCGGCACCGTTATTAGATGCCTATCTTTCATATTTCGAACACAAGCGCCTTCCTTTCACAATTCCGGGACACAAGCAGCGGGCGGCACGCTTAGATGAGGGGTTTGGTTTAGTAGTTGATGGCGATACTCCTTTATATGGTGGTCTTGATGAAATTAAGTTGACCAATCAGGTATTACGACGAGCAGAAACATTAGCTGCCGCACTGTGGGGCGCTAACTACGCTCGATTTTCAACGGGTGGATCCACTCATGCAAATCAAGCGATTATTTTGGCCCTTGGAAAACCTGGAGATAAAGTCGCTTTATCTCGCACCGCCCACCGCTCAGTCTTAAGCGCACTTGTGTTAGCTGGACTAGAGCCCATCTGGTTATCACCTGAAATCGATGTGGCAACTGGCATACCCATTGGGATTCGAGTTGCCGAGTTTGAAAGAGTAATTGAACAAAAACCAATCGCACTTTTATTAACCGAACCTGGCTACTTAGGTACCTTGTCAGATCTTCCATCACTAATTACTGTGGCACACTCCCATTCAATCCCAGTCATAGTCGATGCAGCATGGGGCGGCCACTTTGGTTTTTCTACCTCCGTTCCTGCACACTGTTTAGCTATGGGGGCCGATGCGTTAATTACAAGCACACATAAAGCACTACCCGGCTATAGTGCATCGGCGCTTCTAATCGCACAAGGAAAATATTTAAATCTTGATCGAATCGAGCAAAGTTTCGAAACAACCCACACAACTTCCCCAGCCGGTGCTCCTTTGGCATCCATTGATGGCTGCCGAGCGCTCTTGCAAACTCGTGGTCAGGAGTTAATTGCACAACTTGTTGCAGATGTTAAAGCTTTCAAAAACGAAGTTCAGTCGCACTTTGACCTTCCTATCTTTCTCAACCCTAGTGACTTTCCGATTGGCCGCTTTGATCCCACAAAAGTTGTCTTACGCGCTAATCAATTAGGTGCCTCAGGAGTTGAGATAGAAAAAGCACTTCAGCTGCACAACATTCGAGTAGAAATGGCAGACAACGACACCATTGTCTTTTTAGCCACCCTTGCCGATTCAATGCTGGAATTCGATGAACTAGCCAAAGCGCTGATCCCAATCTTAAAAGCAGAGCAAAAAGCCCCTCGCACTTCAGCTACATCTCTTAGCTGGTCAGTCGTTCCCACCGTTGCACTGTCAATGCGCGATGCATACTTTGCCGACACTGAAATGGTGGCTGCTACGCGGGCCATTGGCCGAATATCTGCCGACTTAATTGCGCCATATCCCCCAGGTGTTGCTGTGGTAGCGCCAGGTGAATTATTAACTAAAGTTATAATTGAAGGTTTAGCGGCTACAAACGCCGCTGGAGTGCGAATTGCCTACGCCAGCGATCCAACTTTGACTACTTACCGGGTCACGAAAAGTTAACCAAATAGCCACACGAACTATGCATTGAGTTGTAGACGAACTCATCCTTTGCGGATAGGTTATGTCAATCTCATCTCCAGATCTCTTGCAGTCAACACGTGTATTGCAAGAGAGAAAGATAAATGAGCTAACAAAAACCCCTTACATTTATAGGAGGAACTGAGTGAAGTTTTCAAAGTTTACAAGCGGATCTCTTGCAGTTGCACTCGCAGTTGCAATTTCAATCCCTGTACTAAGTATTTCAACTGCATCGGCAGCCGGACGTGATTACAGTAAAATCAAAAACGCCTCTGCCGGTGGTGGTATGGCAGCTTTAATTGCCGCTTGCCAAAAAGAGGGCCAACTAAATGTCATCGCACTTCCACACTATTGGGCAAACTACGGGGAAATGATTGATGGTTTTAAAAAGACTTATGGAGTAAAGATTGATGAAGCTAACCCAGAAGGTTCTTCTCAAGAGGAGATTGATTCTGCGATTCAACTTAAAGGTACAAATCGCTCTCCAGATGTTTTTGACATCGGCTTAGCAATTGCCGTTAAGTACGCAGGTACCGGTACTTTTGCGCCATACAAGGTAAAGACATGGAACTACTTGTTAAATGCCGCAACTACATCACCTACGGGTGAATTTACTCCTAATTACACTGGGACTCTGACAATTGGTTACAGCGGGGCGCTAGGAACGATCACCAAGATCGAAGATCTTCTTGATCCAAAGTTCAAAGGTAAAGTCGCACTTAATGGAGATCCACTAGGTTCTAGTACTGGCCTTAACGGAGTCTTCATGGTTAACAAAGCAGTCGGTGGAACTTTTGACGATGTCTCTAAGGGAGTCGCCTTTTTTAAGAAGTTAAAGGATGCTGGAAACTTCATTAATGTGAATCCAACTGCCTCAACAATCGCCTCAGGTCAAACACCAGTTGTAATCGACAATGGTTATGTTCAAGCTGGAGTTGTCAAGCAGTTCGCAGCGGCTGGTCAGGTATGGAAAATGTTCACTCCTGCATCAGTTGGATCGACATACAACAGTGCAGTCTCTGCTTGGGCTCCACATCCAGCCTGTGCCCGTCTCTGGTTGGAGTACACACTTGGTGAAACTGGTGCAAGAGTCTTTGCAATCGGTGGAGCAACACCAACGCTCTGGGTGTGGCTTGTAAAGACTCGACGTGCCCCGGCTGATGGAATTGCCTCAATCGGCAGAAGCAAAGTTAGTGCAGAGGCACCAACAGCTGCACAGGCTGCTGCAGCACGTGTTTATCTCAAAACCGCTTGGCCTGCCGCAGTTGGAGGCTAACTAAAGCGATCGCGAGTTAAACAATTGACTCAGATACCTATCCAAGGAACTGGTCCTACCGTTGGTAGGACCAGTTCTAGGTATTGGCGCAGCAAGTCTGCTTACCTTGGCGTCCTTCCTTTTATACTTTTCTCAGGTCTTTTCCTTATCTATCCAACATGGAATGTCATCTCTGGCGCTTTCCAAGATGAGTCTGGAAAATTTGGAACAAGAGTTCTCGTAGAGGTTTTTAACTCTTCATCTGCCCGAGCTGGATTTAGGAATTCACTTGAGATCTCTGCTCAAACAGCCATTGCTGGTTCGATACTAGGTGGGTTATTTGCATGGGCGATGGTCTCGGGCAAACAGGGGGGTTTTTTTTATCGCTTCTCAGTTGCTTTAAGCTCAGTACTTGCACAATTTGGTGGAGTGATGCTTACGTTCGCATTTTTAGCAACTTTTGGCTTCAACGGTCTGGTATCAACATTCGCCATTAAGTTTGCTCCAGGTAGTTTTTTAGCGGAGTCATCCTGGCTTTATGGAAAAGCGGGCATCGCTGTGCTCTATACGTTTTTTCAGATCCCGCTTATGGTTCTCGTCTTTTTACCAACTTTAGAGAACATGAAAACTCAATGGCGTGAGGCATCCGATGCATTGGGTGGAAAAACTTATGAGTACTGGCTACGTGTGGGTATTCCTATTTTGACGCCATCATTTGCTGGAGCGGGACTTTTACTCTTTGTTAACTCCTTCTCTGCTTATGCCACTGCGGCCACACTTATCAATCTCTCAGATTTTTTAACTCCTCTAGCGATTGCAACAGCTTTAACTAGTGAAGTTGGTGGTGCAAATCCTGCGGAGGCGAAATCCCTGTCGGCTTACATGGTCATTGTGGTGATTATTGCTATGAGTTGCTACGCACTACTACGGCGCAAAGTAAGTAAGTGGGAGCAGAGTCGATGAAAAAATCTATTGGGGTTCGGATCTGGCGCATTTCAATTATTGCAGTAGTCTCTTTTTACCTTTTAATGCCGCTCTACGCGATGTTTGATTTTTCGACCAAACAATTTGGCTTAGGTGGGAAATCTAGGAACTTAGATTCCTGGAGAATCATTCCATCACAACCTGATTTAGCAATTGCAATCACTCGCTCTTTGTTAACTGCATTGATTGTAATGGCTCTTATTCTCTTTCTCATAGTACCGACGGCAATTTGGGTGCATTTAAAACTTCCTCTTCTTCGGCGCCCTTTTGAACTCTTGTGTCTCTTGCCTCTTGCAATTCCAGCCATTGTAATTGTTGTGGGAATCGCACCTTTGTATCGCTGGATTTCAATAAATTTGACTGAATCTCCAATAACTCTTTCTGGAGTCTATTCGATGTTAATTTTGCCGTATACATATCGATCACTCTCGGCCGCTTTAGATGCGGTAGATATTCACACTTTAGCTGAGGCGGCAAGAACGCTCGGTGCATCAATCGGAAGAGTCATTTTTGGGATAATAATGCCAACCATTAAGACTGGAATTATCAATGGCTCTTTCATAGCGATCGCATTAGTGCTTGGAGAGTACACAATTTCTAATATTCTCAACTATAAGACTTTCCAAGTTGTAATCGCTCAAATTGGAAGAGCAAATGGAAATGTTGCTGTTGCGGTATCCCTTGCATCACTTCTCTTTGTTCTGTTCTTGCTCTTACTCATCCCAAACAAAAAACGTCTTGGTACAGTCCTTGATGTTGATGTAAAATGATACGAAAGGATTAATACATTGAGCTCATCACCCTATGTACAATTGAATAACCTTGCAAAGCATTTTGGCAAAGTTAAAGCACTCGATGGGTTGAGCCTTGATATTGCTGAGGGCGAACTTGTAGCACTTCTTGGTCCTTCGGGTTGCGGTAAGACAACTGCATTACGTGCTTTGGCGGGATTACAAGAGCTTGACCGCGGTCTAATGATTGTCGACGGCAAAGATGTAACTTTCCAAAGCGCTAACAAACGTGGGATGGGAATGGTTTTCCAGGCTTACTCACTTTTTCCTCACATGACCGCGCGAGATAATGTTGAATATGGATTGAAGCTTAAAGCTCACAGGACATCAAAAGATAAACGCAAAGCACGTTCATCTGAACTATTGGAACTTGTGGGTTTATCTTCCCATGCCAATCATTACCCACATCAACTTTCGGGGGGCCAGCAACAACGAATCGCTCTAGCCCGCGCGCTTGCAATTTCTCCAAAGGTATTGCTTCTTGACGAACCGCTTTCAGCCCTTGATGCAAAAGTTCGCACACAATTGCGCGAAGAGATTCGCAGAATTCAATTAGAACTTGGCACCACTACGCTGTTTGTAACCCATGACCAAGAAGAGGCACTGGGGATCGCCGACCGGGTAGGTGTAATGAGAAATGGCCAACTTGAACAGATTGCAGCGCCGGACGAGCTGTATGACCGCCCTGGCACTGCATTTGTAGCTGAATTCGTTGGGCTCACAAATCCAATCTCCGGTGTCGTCTCAAAAGGCGCAATTGAATTACTTGACTCAACTGTTAAGACTCTCAAAGGGTCAATCACAATTGGTCAAGGTATTGCACTTGTGCGTCCAGAAAATATTGAAGTTGTTGCAAGCGAGTCAGGAAATGCAACGGTTTTTTCAGCTAGTTTCCTCGGTGCATCATGCCGCTTAAGTATTACCTTAAATGATGGAACACGTGTTACTGCGCAACTTCCTAGTTCTGATGCCGCTGGGTTGAGTGCAGGCGCTCTCGTAAAGGTATCACTTTTAGATAGGCCTGTTTTTGTAAAACCAACAATCTGATGTTGGTGTTTTTCACTGATTTCACATAGATTCATCTCATGACAACGGAGTCAGCTTTCGAAACTGCGCGCACGCAATTACGCACTGCAGTTGATCAATTAGGCCTTTCAGAAAATGATTGGCAAACACTTTCAACCCCACGGCGAATTTTAGAAGTAGCCGTTCCCTTACGACGAGATAATGACAAAGTCGAAATGTATAAGGGATACCGAGTCCAATACTCAACCACAAGAGGACCTTCTAAGGGTGGAGTTCGTTTTCACCCACAGATCGATCTCGAAGAAACTATCGCCCTTGCCATGTTAATGACATGGAAATGCGCGCTCACTAACCTGCCATTCGGTGGTGCTAAAGGCGGAATAGCTGTCGATGCTTCTACTTTATCGGATCGCGAAAATGAGCGCTTAACTCGTCGATATACATCAGAGATTTTGCCAATCATAGGACCAGAGCGCGACATTCCAGCACCCGATGTTGGAACCGATGAACGTAACATGGCCTGGATGATGGATACCTACTCAGTTAATGCAGGCTTCTCGGTCCCAGGAGTTGTTACAGGTAAGCCAATCGTTTTAGGTGGTTCACTTGGTCGAAACTCAGCAACAGGCGATGGTGTTGCAATCTCAACGCGGGAAGCGCTGCGGATGAGAGGGATTAATCCAATTGGTGCAACTGTTGCGATTCAAGGCTTCGGAAAGGTCGGCTACTGGGCCGCCATAGCACTTGAAAATATGGGGCTAAAAGTTGTTGCGGTAAGTGATGTGAATGGCGCAGTTATTGGCTTTGAAAACGCGACTGCGCTATGGTCACATTTCTTAGTGCACAAAAATCTAGATGCACCGGGCACCGATCGCCTCAGCAACGAAGAACTCCTTCACTTAGATGTAGATGTTCTCATTCCCGCCGCGCTCTCAGATTCAATCACTGGGTATACCGCCCGTGGCATCAAGGCCAAGATTGTCGTGGAGGGTGCAAATGCTCCAACATCTCCTGAAGGTGATGCGATATTAAATGACAAGGGAATACTTGTAGTTCCCGATATTTTGGCGAACTCAGGGGGTGTGATTGTTTCCTACTTTGAGTGGGTACAAGATAAGCAGAACTATGCCTGGGATGCCGATGAGGTTAAGACAAATCTCAACCGTATTCTGATGAAAGCCTTTAGTGAGGTTGAAGAAATGGCTACTGGTCGAAAAGTGACTTGGCGCGAGGCTGCGCATATGTTAGGTGTAGCTCGAGTGGCCGAGGCGCACCATCTGCGAGGTCTCTATCCATAGAAAAATTGAATAAAAAAAGGCAGAGGTGAGAAACTCACCTCTGCCTTTTTTATAAATAATTATTGAGCAACGGCCTTCTTAAGCTTCGTGCCGGCACTTACCTTGACGCCAGTGCGGGCAGGGATCTGTAGAACTGCACCTGTCTGTGGGTTACGGCCTGAGCGTGCCGCGCGAGCTACCGCCTCAATTGAGATAAAGCCTGGAATTACCAGCTTCTCCTTGCGCTGGAGCATTGAGATAGCAAGGGCTTCAAGGGCCTCCAGCATTGATAAAACTGCGCTCTCGCTCTGCTTTGAATCTGCAGCTAACTTTGCAACGATCTCTTTTTTATTCATTGTTAATTCTCCAGTACTTGTTTGGTGTTAATACGGGTAATCCTGCCAGCAATGGCTTGGTAACGTGGCTAAACCACGCTACTTTGACCATAAATTCATGCAATTCCCGCCTTTATTTGCCGGTTTTCTCGTCTTGAGCGGTGATTCGACCCGCATGAGCATGTGCCGTTGGATCGGATTTACTCTTGATGATGCTCGCAATTGTTGCAACGGCCAGAATTGACGCAATTACACCGAGGCTAAGAACCGTTGGAATCTTAGGAATTTGAGCGAACTCCTCGTGGGCGAAAGTCAGGATTAACTTGACGCCAATGAACATCAAAATTATTGACAACCCCAGGGATAGGTATACCAACTTATCAAGCAAGCCTTTGAGTAGAAAGTAAAGGGCGCGAAGGCCAAGAAGTGCGAATGCGTTAGCGGAAAAGACTAAAAAGGTCTCTGAGGTGACACCAAAAGTCGCTGGAATCGAATCGAGGGCAAAGAGCAAGTCAGTTGAGGCGATAGCAATAATGACTAAGAACATAGGGGTCGCAAATCGTTTGCCATCAAACTTAATAAAGAGCTTAGATCCGTGGAACTCATCGACCATGGCAATAGATGATCGAAGTTTGCGAACCAAAAAATTATCATTTGGATTCGGATCCTCATCCCAGTGCTTGAATAGACCTATTCCGGTCCAGATAAGAATGGCTCCGAAGATTACGAAAGTGAATGAGAATGCAGCTATCGCTGCAGCTCCAATTGCTATAAAAATCGCGCGTAAAATTAAGGCGAGAATTACACCTATAAGTAGGACTCTCTGCTGGAAGATACTTGGCACGGCAAACTGAGCCAAAATGATGACGAATATAAATAGGTTATCAATTGAGAGTGAGTATTCAACTAAGTAGGCGGCAAAGAACTCGGTTCCGTATTTGGAGCCATATGAGCTAAAGACCCAGATTCCAAATCCAATTGAAATACCTACATAAAACAGCGTCCACAAAATCGCCTCTTTGAACTTCACATCATGTGGTTTTCTACTGGCCGTAAACAAATCTATGCTGATTAATAGCGCCACCAAAGAAACTGTGACAACCCATACTGTTAGTGAAACTTGCATTAAAACTCCCTTGATTGCCATGAGTAGTACATGGTCAAGGTCTCCCTAACCGAATGATCGGCCAGCGCCCCGGGTTTTTACACCGTATTGACGAGGTAGCTGTAGCGAGGTACTCCCCTTTAACTGGATAAGAGTAAGTGCGTAGCAGTAAATCCACAAATCATTAGACTCGTGCCCATGATGGGGTTATGGGTTCGGGTCGTAATCCGCCACCGCTTAATCATCATCGCTGTGTGGATTGCACTATCGGCTGCTGGTGCATTTGCTAGCGCCAATATTGATCAGCACTTGACTACATCTCTTGAAGTTCCGGGTAGTCAATCAGCTCAAGCCGATGAGATTCTTACAGCTCATTTTAACGAGAACATCCAAGGCACATTTACAGCGTTGTATAAGTTCAAAACCTCCACCCCAGATGAGATAGAGGGGTACAAATCCTCCATCGAAAAAGCCACTGCGGAAATTGCCGGGGCAGAGGTGGTTCAACAGCGAGCAATGAGTGGGATTCTCATTGCGAGCATCACCACTCCATACTCGCTGCTAAATGCCGCCGCTCAAACTGAAGGCCTTCGCGCCGCCATAGAAAATGCGGGATTGCACGGTGTACTGGTAACTGGTCCCCCAGCGATCAACCATGATGTCTCACCAGTACTTGCAAGTGATTTACATCGTGGCCGATTTGTCGCTATCGCAGTGGCACTATTACTTCTCCTTCTCATGCTTGGGTTTTCGATAGCTGCGATTATTCCGATTATTTTTGCGATGGCATCGATCTCTCTGGCAATGGCCTTGGTATATCTGTTAGCACAGCAGATGCTCATGGTTTTGTATATTCCAAATATCGTAGAACTTATTGGTCTTGGACTTGCAATCGATTACTCACTACTTCTACTTCATAGATTTCGTCGCGAGTTACGCAAAGGTTCTGAAGGCTCTGTAGATAATGCAATTCTTGCCACAATGGCAACGGCAGGCCGTACGGTTTTAATTTCAGGAACAATCGTGTGCATCGCCTTGGCAACTTTGCTTCTAGTTCCTGTTCCCTTTGTTCGCTCACTTGGAGCTGCCGGTTTAATTGTTCCTATGACATCGATGCTGGCGGCCATCACCTTGGCACCTGCACTACTTTCTCTTCTCGGCAGAAAAGCGGTTTCAACTGCAGGTTTCCATGGTCTCATCGGTCGCAGGGATGTTTTATCCGGTTCATGGGCAAAGATTGCAGGTTTTGCAGTTAAAAAACCTAAGAGTGTCTTTTTCGGTTCGCTGCTAACACTAGCAATAATGGCATCCTCCATCTTTTGGCTCGCAATTACCCCTAGTTCGTTAACGGCGATTCCAACCAATCTTGAATCCTCACAAGCATTGTCGTTAATCACTAATCGCGCCGGTCCTGGTGTCATCACTCCTCATGAGCTTGTCATTGATCTTGGCGCCGAAGGGCAAGCAAATTTACCGACTGTAATTACGGCTCGCATGAAGTTAGCAAGAATGTTAACTAAAAACTCCGAAATCTTTATTGTTGCAACTGACAATAAAGCTCCTTTTATTGATGACACTGGACGGTACCTTAGAATTTTCGTAGTCGGCCAACACGCCCTCGGTCTGCCCGAGAGCGATGAATTAGTCAACACTCTTCGCACAATTGATTTAGAGGCAGCAGGATTTTCTCCTCAATCCACTTCCTATTTGGGTGGAGCACCCGCTCAAGGCGTTGATTTAATCAGGGCAGTTCTTGACTCAATACCTTGGATTATTGTGCTTGCACTACTTTTGACGTACATCTTATTAACTCGTGCTTTACGTTCTTTAATATTACCGATTAAAGCAATCGCTCTGGACTTGATTTCGATTGCCGTCGCTTTTGCTGCCTTAGTGGCGGTCTTTCGCTTTGGATTTGCATCGTCAATTCTGCAAACGTATAGGCTCGATCAGATTGAAGTTTGGGCACTTATCTTTTTGAGTGCAGTTCTCTTTGGTTTATCGATGGACTACGAACTCTTTCTTGTCTCCCGAATGCGCGAAGCACGAGAGCGAGGAGCAACAAATAACGATGCAATTGTGGAGGGCATGGTACAGACCGGAGGTGTGGTGAGCGCGGCGGCGATTATTTTTGTTGCTGCAATGAGTGGTTTTGTTATGGGTCATTTCGCAGGCTTGCAGCAACTCGGTATTGGTCTTGGTGTTGGAGTTCTCATTGATGCAACGATTATTCGAGGCCTTCTTCTACCCAGCACAATGCTCTTACTAGGACGCTGGAATTGGTGGCTTCCAGTTTGGGCGGCTCGATTACTAAAAACTAAAGCCTCCCCCCTCGAGATCCGAGAGGTGAGGCTTTAGCCTCTTAACTTTCTCTTACTTAGTTACAGTAATTGCGAAGCGAATAGTTGGAACTGTATATCCAAGTGCTAATCCAGCAAAGTCACGGTCGGCCGACAAAATCGGGACCATTCCATATGGAGTATTAGCAAATGATGGCTGTTGTGTATAAAGGATTGGATGTAAATCAATTATGTGAGTACCTGGTGCACCTGTTGCCGTTATGTGAATGACCATGTATCCATTTGAGTTAAATCCGCAACCATAGCCCACGTAGCTATTGTCATATGTGACAGCCATTGTGTTATCTAGTTGAGTCCAACCAACACCTTTGATGCTGATTGTTATTTCTTCGCCTGCCTTGAAGGTGGTTGAAGGAGCTCCAGCGCCACCTTTAGCAAATGCTTCTACTGAACCTGAGTTATCAGCTTTGGCAAGTCCCATTCCAATTACTTTGCCGGCCTTGTTATAGAAGGGCATGATGCTGTGCTTTACATAGAACGCAGCTTGTGCCTCGATAACGTCGCCCTGCTTTAATTGGATTACATGCCATCCACCTAAATTATCTGGGATTGTAATGTCGCTGCTCATAGAACTTCCAGTAACGTTCACGGTTGCAAGTGGGATGGAGTTATAAACCCAGCAAGTGCCGGTGCAGTTCACACGGTTACCGACAACAGAGGCCCACACTAGTTGGTGAGTTCCAGTTGAAGTAAGCCCTGTTGCGCTGAACGTTGTCTTTGTAAGTACTGGGCCACTGTTCTTTGACAATTTGGCAACAGCTTTTGTATTTGGATTTAAGCCAACGTTTGAAAGCGTTGTACGAAGTTCAACCGTTGGTTCTACAACTGCAGGCCAAGAGATGTAGGGTTTACCTGGACCCTTATCAGCTGTAACTTTAAACATTGCGCGACCACCATTTGCATATGGAACTGGCGACTGCAAGATATTTAAGTATGCAAAAGTGATTGCATCCTTAACATCTATAAAGTGTTTTCCGACTGGTCCTGCCGCTCTAATAACTACCTTACCCGTGCCCCGAGTCCAGAGAGCTTGAACTTCACCGGCATAAGAACTATCCCAGTGAACTGCCGCTCCTGCGGTGTAAAGGCTTGCGCCCATACCTGTGTAAGTGATCGTGATTGGTGTGCCGATTGGACCGCTTTTTGGTGAAATCTTCAACTCACGAGTGGTTTGGAAGCCACCGTGTGCGACTGCAACACCGCTCTGGACAGCATAAATATCGTGTACTCCGCCGAAATCAGATGGGACTTTAGTCTTATAGACGAAAGCTCCAGTTGAATCGGTCGTAACAGATGCAATGTTCACGTTGTACTTAGTGTATTTGGTTCCAAGATAGTTAACGCTATTAGGCTGGATATCGGCTACCCATGTGCCATCGAGCGTTGACCATGTTAGAGGCAACGTTGTGTTTACCGGTAGACCTTTACCTGTAATTGTTATCGGAGTTCCGATAACTCCCTGACTTGGAACAACATCTAAGTTGATCATCGTCGAAGGTGTAGTAAAGACATCTGACTTAACGCCAGTAAATGGTAGAGCCGGAATTCCAGGTAACCCAGAAGGTGCAACTAAATTTATTGGCGTAACTGGATTAGTATCGGCCGCATTTGCTGGTGAGATTGTCGTTGCCGCCAGTGCTGCGACTGCGATTGCACATGCAATCACAGACCCACTTCTGCGGGATTTAATCTGTATTTTCATTTCTAGTTCCTCTCTCCGATTGATTTCTTAAGCTTTTGGTAGTGCAAATAGTGTTAGAAGTGAAGCAGCAGTCCAGTTTGGAACATAGGTTGCTGTTGCACCTTTTAGTGCAGGTGAAACCAGCCTTGTGCGGTAGTAGCTGACGCGCTCATAGACGGTACGACCATCATCGCCAATTACGCGTTTGCCATCAACTTTTTTAGGAACTAGCTTTGTAGATAGAACCTTCATTGAGTTCTGATCTTTAGCAATCATTGTCACCTTGTAATTGATAACTCCAAGAGTGTTGTAGAGAGGTGCAGCACCAGTTTTTAAAACTGCAACCCAGAATGCAATTCCAGCGTGGTTTCCATAGGAAAGCGGAAGTGGATCTTTTACTCCAGCGATTTCAATATATGCCTTAGCAGTGTTATTGGTAGTCATCGGCTCACCACCTTGGTCGGCATTATTAGCATAGATACGGAAAACAATTGTCTGTCCAACTAAATACTCATTAGTGATGGCGCAACTTATTCCAAAACGTGGTGCAAGTGGGCCTGAAGTACCGCTAGCTAGGACAGTATCCACATAAATATGAATTGGAGATACAACTCCTTGGCCTGGAACACCCACCTTGGCGATGAGTTGAGCATCCACTACTGTGAAATTAACTGCATCGGTTGGCGTAAGAGTTCCAGAAAGAACCGTTGGCCCGCCTTTTGTCGGAGTCCACGAACATTTTGCAATAAATGGCGATACCGTGGTGGTAGCCACTGCTTCACAACCTTTAATGACTAGTCCAGCCTCTGAGAACTTAACATTTCCTGCGGTGCTGGCTGTTGCTGTGATGAACACTGGCCCCATATCAACAACCGCAGCTCTTTCAGCAAGTACAAGTGTTGGGGTAACCGCTGCATAAGCAGTTGAGCCTCCGACGAATACGCTGCCAAGTAGTGCAACTGCACCAATGACCGCGGATGAGATCTTTTTATTCATTGCTTGCTCCTTCTATCGTTTATTTCGCGTGGGTTATAAAAATTATTTGGTGACAATATTTCCTGCAATTGTGAACTTAAAGGCATTGATCTCCTTAGCGCCAGCTGTTGTTGATTTGATGCTAAATGAACCACCAGTAACTTTTAGTGTTCCTGTCGCGCCGGCATATTTACCTGTACCGCCGTTAATAATTGCATTGCCTGTAAAAGTGATAGTGGTGGGTGCATCTGCATCTTCAGCACATGCTTTAGCCGATGAATCAAATGTGACCTTCAAAGTATTTCCGCCACCACTTAATGTGCCAGAACCATTGAAATTATCGCACTGATTTGCTGGGGCAGATGATCCAGTTCCCGCCAGATCAGTAAGTCCTAGAACATTTCCAGTTCCTGTACCATCCACGGAAGTGGCTTGTACGAAACTATCTCCCCAGAGAAGACTAATCTTTCCACTGTATGTTCCTGAGAATGCAATGGTTTCTACAGTAGTAGGTGCGGTTGAAGTTGGCTTGACTGTTGGCTTGACTGTTGGCTTTACAACTGGTTTTTTAATTGTAAATCCTTTAGGGCACTTTGGTTTGACTGCAGTAACTTTCTTTACAATCTTTCCTTTGTAGCATGTGATTGTTTTTGTGGCAGCATTTGCAGTGGGTGTAACAACTGTAATTGCTGTTAGCGCCATCAGTGCAACCAAAATCCTTGCGAATTTCGATTTTTGTGTTGATTTCATTGTAAATCCCCATCTCTCCCTGAAGTCATACCGTTTGCTTACATGCGAATCCTTTCAGTCTGGCTATTTGTAAAGTAAGGAATCCTGAGGGGTACCCCTAACGCTTGTATTACCTCAATCACGTTCGTAGGCTCAACTATTCCCTGTGTCACATTTGCCCCACTCTTGCCACTTATTCACCTCAAATTTGTCGAGAATTCAAAAGTTACTTGCTAGAAATACGCTCACAATCGCCCTAGGGGGCTTAGGGTTCTAGGGTGAATAAAACCGTAGATGCAGATTTCTTAGCCCTTCCACTTTCGAAGGTTACCGATGCAGCGATCAGCACGGCCAAAGACGCCGGCGCCTCACATGTTGATGTTCGAATCGAGCGTACTCGAACTGGCCTGCTTTCTTTACGCGATGCAAAACCTGAAACGCAGAGCGATGAGACTATTGCAGGCCTAGGTGTTCGGGTAATTGTTAATGGCGCGTGGGGTTTTGCATCATCACCTGAAATAACTGTCGAAGTTGCGAAAAAATTAGCTTCAACTGCGGTGGCAATGGCCAAAACATCGAAACCACTGTCGACTGAATTTGTTTCACTTGTAACCGAACCTGTCTATGCCAATCAAATGTGGGTATCTGATTATGAGATAGATCCATTTACAATTTCAGATTCTGAGAAAAAGGACCGGCTTGCACATTTGAGTAATGAGTTACTAAGAAGTGAGATTGTAAATCACACATCGGCTCATTCTATGTATGTCAAAGAACAGAAACACTATGCCGACTCTTACGGAACTAGTACGACTCAACAGAGAGTTCGCATCCAGACTCAGATTGAAGCAATTTCAATCGGTGCACACGGTTTTGAATCTATGCGTACATTGGCTCAACCTGCAGGCTTTGGTTGGGAGTGGATGGGAAATAAGCATTGGAACTGGGATGCAGAAATTGCGGAGCTTCCAACTTTATTGGCCGAAAAGGTTGTTGCGCCTTCAGTTGAAGCTGGTCGATATGACATCTTGGTTCATCCTTCTAATCTCTGGTTAACAATTCATGAATCGATTGGTCATGCAACTGAGTTAGATCGTGCAATTGGATATGAGGCCAACTATGCAGGCACATCTTTTGCTACGCCAGATAAGTTAAATTCTTTAAAGTACGGTTCATCTCTCATGAACGTTACTGGAGATCGCAACACTGCACATGGCTTGAGTACCGTTGGCTTTGATGATGAAGGCGTCGCAGCACAAAAGTGGGAGCTCATAAAAGACGGAGTATTGGTTGGTTACCAGCTCGATCGTCGCATAGCTGCCCGTGTTGATCGCGATCGCAGTAACGGTTGTGCCTTTGCTGACTCCCCCGCACATGTGCCTATTCAACGAATGCCCAATGTCTCATTAGCTGCTAACCCAACTGGACCAACTTACGATGAGATGGTTTCATCGATGGAGGATGGGATAATTATTAAAGGTGATAAGTCGTGGTCGATTGATATGCAGCGTTATAACTTCCAATTTACCGGTCAGCAGTTCCATCGAGTTAAAAATGGTGAAATCGTTGGCCAATTGAAAGACGTGGCTTATCAGGCGACAACAACAGATTTCTGGGGCTCAATGAAAGTCGTTGGTGGCCCATCGACCTACGTTCTTGGCGGTGCTTTCAACTGCGGAAAGGCCCAACCTGGACAAGTTGCTGCCGTGAGTCATGGCTGTCCGGCGGCGATTTTCGACAAAGTAAATATTCTTAACACCGTAGCGGAGGCTGGCAAATGATTTCTGCGCAAGATTTAATTGAAAAAATTACATCGGCTGCCACGTGTGATGACTGCATCGTTGTGATTAAGGATAAAACTCAAGCAAATTTACGGTGGGCGGGTAGCACTTTAACAACTAATGGAGTGATACAAGAGCGCAATGTCACCGTAATTGCATTTGTTGCAACCGAGGGAGGAATGGCCTCTGGTGGCGTATCGCGAACGGATGTTGGCCTTGGCGATGTTGCACCGTTACTAGCTGAAGCAGTTGCTGCGGCTAAAGCTTCTGGTAAGGCCGAAGACTTCGCGCCGTTAGCTACGAATGTAGCCATTGGTGATTGGAGTACACCCCATACTCCAACTGGCCCTGAAGTTTTTTCTACTTTTGCACCTGCACTTGGTGATATGTTTTCACGATCAGTTGCCGATGCAATTGAACTCTTTGGATATGCCGAGCACACTCATGAAACTACATGGATAGGTTCAAAGGGTGGACTGCGCTTGCGCAAAGACACGCCAATTGGCCGAGTAGAGATGACTGGAAAATCGCACGCACGTTCACGTTCAACCTGGAACGGTGTTGAAACCCGTGATTTTAAGGATGTTTCTGTGGCTTCAATCGATGCTCAAATTCGTCAACGTTTAACATGGCAGGGCACCAGAGTTGATCTACCTGCAGGTCGCTATGACACCGTGCTTCCTTCGGGATCGGTCGCTGATTTATTTATATACATGATGTGGGTATCGGCAGCCCGTGATGCACATGAAGGTCAATCGGTATTTTCCAAAAAAGGTGGCGGTACCCGTGTCGGGGAGAAACTGTCGAATGTTGGTTTCCAGTTCTTTAGCGATCCCGATTACAAAGCCCTGCCGGCGGCTAACTTCGTTGCGACATCGGTTAGCTCTCCATTTTCCTCAGTCTTTGATAATGGCCAACCGATAAAGCGCGTTGATTGGTTCAAAGATGGAGTGTTGCAGGCGTTAATTCAGACACGTGCAACAGCGGAGTTAACAAAATTAGATTTCACACCTATTGGCGAGAATGCAATTATCAGCGTCGATTCAGGCGCAGGCGGGTTAGAGGATTTAGTAAAGAAGGTTGACAACGGTCTGTTGCTAACCACTTTCTGGTACATCCGCATGGTTGATCCAAACTCTCTACTGCTCACTGGACTCACCCGAGATGGTGTTTATCATGTGAAAGGTGGCGAAGTAGTTGGTGCTACCAATAACTTCCGCTGGAATGACTCTCCAGTTTCTGCCCTCAACCGAATACTTCATGCAGGTGCAACTGAATGGACTCAGCCTCGCGAATGGGCTGGCGATATGGGAAATATGGCAGTTCCACCTTTAGTGATTAAAGATTTCAATATGTCTACTGTGAGCCCAGGAAGTTAAAGCTCTCTACATAGAGAGAGCTATGGGTTAATCACTCCAGTTGATAGGAGCAACAAAAGAGTTGACCCCAAAACAACACGGTAAATTATAAATGGCAAAAAACTCCTTGTTGTAACGAATTTCAGTAACCAGGCAATAACTGCATAACCAACTACGAAAGCAACGCTGGTTGCAATAAATGTTTGAGAAAGTGAGTAGACCTGAGTTCCAGCGTCCTCGCCCAGCGCACCTTTAAGTTCATATAAGCCACTTCCAAAAACCGCTGGTATCGCTAATAAAAAAGAGTATCGAAGTGCTGCTTCGCGGTTGTAGCCCAAGAACCGTCCCATTGCAATTGTTGCACCTGATCGTGAAACCCCTGGAATCAGAGCAAGTGATTGAGCCAAACCATACAAAATACCGTGTGAAAAATTTAAATCCTTAAGCTCACGATTATTTTTTCCGTAATGATCTGCCAACCCAAGTACGATGCCAAAAACGATTAAGACAGTGGCTATCAACCAGAGTGAACGAAGTTCAGTTGTAATAATATCTTGACCTACGTATCCAAGAATAGCTATTGGAAGCGAACCGATAATTATTAACCAGCCCATACGAGCCTGTGGTGTTTCGTCTGCAGATAGTGTAACGCGAAAGACGTTTTGTCGAAACCAAGCAACAATGATCTTTTTGATATCATTCCTAAAGAAAATAAGTACAGCTAATTCAGTTCCTATTTGTGTGATCGCAGTAAATCGCGCGCCGGGATCCTGGGCATTTGAAAAAAACTCTCCAGCAATTCTTTGGTGAGCACTTGATGAGATCGGTAAGAATTCGGTGAGGCCTTGCAACATCCCTAAGAAAATCGATTCAAACAGTGAAACCATCTTCTCTCCTTATCGATCGAGTTCCAATACTAACTTCCACCAGCCTTGTACAAGTCAGAAAGAGCACAGCGCCTATACAGAGTCGCAGAGATTCTTTTCAGACATTGGTCAATGTTGGCTTTCTCATAGGAGGGCTGGCCTTAGGCATTTAGGTAGAAACGAGAGCATGAAAGTACTATGGTGTGAATCATGAACTTGATGCGACGCAGTATCTTGGCGCTAATGTCAGCATCACTCCTGTCGGTATTTGGACAAAACGCACAAGCAATGGTCGGGCCAACAATCAAGTGTACGAAGGTTGGCCAAAAGGTTATTTTTCGTGGATACATTTATAGCTGCGTTAAATCAAAGGGTAAACTAACCTGGAAGCGTGGTGCTAAGGTTGTAAAGCCAGCGGCTGGCGAATTGAAAACTTCAACCGTGATTACATTTGTGGCTAAAAGCGATGAAATTATTGAGGGCGAGATTAAAATTGTAATGGTGCAGCCAGACCTGGTTGCCAGTTTTCCAGTCTCAGTTGTGCGAATTAATGGTGCGGTAATAGTGCTTAGCGCAATTTGCACCCATAAAGGTTGCATTGTTGATGCGGATCAGGGTCGGCTGGTTTGTCCGTGCCATAACGCAGCCTTTAATGCCATCAATGGCAATGCAACCCGTCAACCTCATGCGGGGCATGCATTGAAACCATTACCTAAATTTATTGCCAATGAAGATGCAGGATCTATCTATATTAAACACACCATTAGTTCATAGCTGAATTCGGCACTGCCTGAGACTATTCTTTAATACATTCTCACTTAGCAACACTATCCCTGACCATATGAATGTAAAAACGGCCAGGTTGACGTTGACTAGCCTGCCTTTCTCCGACTTCGTTAAATCCAATCGATTTGTATGCTGCAATCGCACCGTCATTATCAGTCCACACACCTAAACCTTGTCGTGTCCAGTCTTTAATGAGAGCTTGCTCATCAAGGAAATCAAACATTGCTCTCAGTGCACCTTGTCCTCGATATTGAGGATCACTCCAACACCCACCAATCCAGCATGTTGCGCCGTGATCACCGGTTAAAACCTCTACCGACATTATTGCGATATCTTTTTGACCCATTGAGACAATAAGAAAATCAAGGCTATTGAATTTGGCTTCCCATTCGCCCTGTGTCATCTGCGCTTCGACCTTAAAAGTGCCGCCAAAAGCATCTGGGCTATCCTTCAAAGAGTTTAAGCGAATTTCACGTAACCTCTGCCATTGATTTGGTTCAAGCAGTTCAACTCTCAATTTCAAACTCATAGGTGAATTCTGCCGTATAGATAGTCATTGCCGTGCAAAGAAATTTAATAATATCCCCGTTATACACTTGGCTCGTGGGTGAGGATTTCAATCAGGTGATTACGGCACGTAGAGCAATTACTGAATTGCGTGCATTGGGCAAGCCCGCGAGGGTTCAGGCTTTACAGAGTTTCTATAAAACAGCACCTGGTGAATATGGAGAGGGGGATGTTTTCTTAGGGTTATCCGTGCCTCAAAGTCGATCAATCGCGAAGGCTTTCCGTGCAATGGAGTTGTCTGAAATTGAGAAACTATTGGCCTCAAAATTCCATGAAGTCCGCCTCTGTGGATTAATAATTCTTACGAATCAATTCAAAGCAAGTAAAGAAGTGAAAAAGAAGAGAGAGCTTTTTAACTTCTACGTGAAACAGTTGAAATTGGGGCGGGTGAATAGTTGGGATTTGGTTGATGTCAGCGCTCCAACAATTGGCGAATATCTTCTGGAAATTGAAAATCCGCGACCCACGTTAATTAAACTGGCAAAAAGTAGATCTCTGTGGGAGCGTCGATCGGCAATACTATTTACTTTCCCCTTCATTCGAGCGGGTTATTTTGCTCCGACACTTGAAATCTCTGAACTACTACTGAAAGACGAGCATGATCTCATTCATAAAGCATCGGGGTGGATGATTCGCGAGCTAGGAAAAAGAAATCCCTCTTTGCTTCGAAGTTTTCTCAGCGAACATGTTGTAGAAATGCCTCGAACAATGTTGCGTTATAGCATCGAAAAACTTCCCGAAACTGAGCGTCAGAAATGGCTTAAAAAGATTAAGTAGAGTTTTCACTTTACGAAATCATCGGTTCAGATATCTAATCGCTGCCAATACTCTTCGATGGTTGTTTTCTTCATTAATTAATCCAAGTTTGCTTAAAATATTGGATATGTGTTTTTCAACTGCTCCTTCAGTGATAAAGATTGTTGTAGATATTCCTACATTTGATTTACCTTGTGCCATAAGCGCTAGGATTTCTCTTTCTCGAACGGTCAAGGATTGTAGAGCTAAGTCCTTGGCACTATGCATGAGAGAACTCACAACTTCGGGATCTAGGACGGTTCCTCCATTAGCTATTTCATCAAGGGATGTCATGAATTCATTGATGTTTGTTACTCTGTCTTTTAAAAGATAGCCGACACCGGATTGATCATCATCTAATAAAAGTGATGCATAAAAAGATTCAATATATTGCGACAAAATGAGGACTGGGATCTTTGGAGATATCTTAGTTCGAACTTCTATTGCCGCACGAAGCCCGTCATCTGTGTGGGTCGGGGGCATACGTATATCTACAATCATGAGGTCGGGGTGAAGTTCTTTAGCGGTTTTTAGTATTTCGCGAGCATCACTGATTTCTGCTACGACTTCGTGACCCCGTTCCAAAAGCAAACGCACGATTCCTTCTCGAAGAAGCGCGACATCTTCGGCAATAACTATTCGCATGGCACAATAATCTTGATTTTTGTAGGCCCACCCTCTGGACTCATGAGGATGAACTCACCTCCAAGAGAATCGGTGCGATCTTTCATGTTTTTAAGTCCGGTGCCATTCGACTCTTTCGCCCCGCCTCGACCATTGTCCACAATATCCAACGTAATAAGTTTCCCATTACTCTTAATATCTATAGACATCGAGCTCGCTTTAGCATGGCGGCCGACATTGGTCATTGCTTCAGAACAGATTAAATACAGAGCAGATTCAATTTCTGCCGAAGGTCGTTCAATTTCGGCGTTGATACTAACCGTGAACTTTTGCTGAGCTCCTAAAGAGTTCAGAGCCGCTGCCAGACCACCCTTTTCCAATAACGCTGGCCTTAAACCCTTTACAAGATTTCGAATCTCCTGCATGGCATGTGATGTCTGCAATGCCGCCCGTTCTAACGTCTCTGCTAACTCTTTATCCTCAGCTTTCTCAGCTAACTGCCGAGCACGATCGATTTCCATTCCTGAGATGGTGAGCCTTGCTTGCACTCCATCATGTAAATCACGCTCAATTCTGTTTCGATCTTGAGATCCAACATTGACCGCTGTCTTTCTGCGTCGATCTGAACTGTAGAAGATTTCAGCTATTGAGCGTGCACTTAAAAACCTGACCACTAACTCTTTTTGCCATTTGGCAATCACTGGGACCAGAGCAACTGCAGCAACAATTAATAGTATAGAAAGAAAGAGGTAAAGTGGTGATGAGTAAGTCCAATTAAAACTTCCATCGATTGGTCCCTCTTGTATATCAAAACCCAAAAAGTGTGCTTGAAAATTCTTTGAATCAAGGTTGATATTGAGATCTCCGCTAAAACTACCCTGGTTAAGATGGAACGTTCCGCTCGTTGGATTCAAAATAATCACTCCTACTACGACCAATACACCGGCAACTGCAGTGAGGGCTAGGAGAGCAACAACTAACCCCAAAATTGAAAGACCAAAAGCCAAAAAGACATAGGCAACTGCCAGCCAGCTACGTGCCGAAGTTGCTCGCTCTTTAGCGCCCTCCCACGAGAAGAATTTCTCCTTGAACCATGAATCATGTGAAGGCTCAATACCGCTCTTTAGTAGCCAGTTAGTTCTCTTAACCTCAAAGCGCGCTAAAAACTCCATCGCTGTGAGCAAGACCAAAATCACCAGTACCGCCAGGGGAATGAAGCCTCCTGTCGATAAGGCTGTAGTCACGATAAGAAATAGGGCTAAGAGAATGGGGAAACTTGAGAGGATGTAAATTAACTCTCGGAGCCTTCGAGAAACGAACTGGTATGCACGCTTAAAATAGTGTTTTTCATCTGTTTTCATGGGTTAAGCATCCCTTGAAACTCTAGGTGCTTCCAAGGGTGCTAGCAGGTGTTTCTCACGTGACTGGATGCAGTTTTTTGACATAGGCAAAGAATGGAATAGGAATCAATACTCCGATCACCATTAATACGACCCACAGCTGCTCGAGATTGGCACCAATGAGGATTCCAGCCATAGCAGGGCCAACTATCCCTGATAACCCCCATTGCAGAGAGATTAAAGCGCTGGCGCGGCCACGAATGTGTTCGGGAGTCAACTCTTGAAGCAGAGCTGGACTAGTGGGCGCATGAACCATTTCTCCGAAAGCAAAAATAAGTTGACTCACACATAGAGCAATTCCTCCAACAAAGAGAGGAACATATGGCGAGATTCCTACGGCAAGCCAAGAGAGCGCCCAAATTATTCCAACCGACATAAGTGCTGAGTATTTTGAGTATTTTTCGAGAACTCTAAGTACAAATGGTTGGAATATAACGATTGAGATTGTATTGACGCCGAAAATTACACCTAGCCATTTAGGTGAGAGACCAAGATATTGGGTTGCATAAATTGGAATTCCAGATTGAAGTGGTCCATAACCAAAAGTCAAGAGAATTACTCCAGCAAAAGTAAGGATAGTCAGATCTTTTCTGGAAAATATTTCACGATAACTTCCACTTTTAGGTTCATGGTCCTTCGCAATATATTTACCTGCATGCGGGGTCTTAAGCCCTAGAATAATTAGGAAATACAAAAGATAAGTGAGTGAGTCCACCCAATACATAAGCTGGAATGAGATAACAGAGCTTTCTTTAATAATCAGAGATGAAAGCAGACCTCCAATACCAAGGCCTAAATTAAGAAACATAAAATTAAAGCCAAATATTTTTGCGCGATCTGTCTCTGGTGTTACGCGCGTTAAAATAACCATTTGGGCGGGCCAAATACATTGACCTCCAAGAGAAAAAAGCGTCATTGAAATTATTGCTTGGCTATGAGTTGTGACCTCTGAAAATGAGAGCGCCGCATATGAAGCGATTAACAGACCCGGAATAAGTACTTTTTTTGGACCGATTCGATCGACTAGGGCACCTAATGGTCCTGTGCCGATAATCCCCGTAAAGGCACCCCAAGCCATCAGTAATCCGCCGAAAGTAGTTGTAAAGCCCCGAATATCGTGAAGATAGACCATTAAGAGCGAAAGCGTCATGCCTCCCCCTATAGCGTTCAAAGAGATTCCTAGAATTATGCGGCGAGAATGGGGATTGAGAATTGAAGTGAACTCTTTAAAAGGAGTGAACTTGATGGGCATCACCCAAGTCTAACTTGCTGAATCAGTGGCAGGCTGAGCAATAACTTTCCGAAATCTTTATAGAAACAACATCAAATTCACGCGCTCGCTAGCGAGAATTAGCCCATGGAAGCGATGTACAGGTCTCAAAAGGGAGAGAGATGAAGCGAAAAGCCTTAGTAACAGCCGTAATTGTGAGTTTAATAGTTGTGGTTGGTGTGAGCATCCAATTGAACCGAACGGCCAAAGACACAGGCGCATTACATGGATCCGATGCGCCTGCCGTCCTGGTGGGAGGTGATTTGCACACATTGACGATTAACAATAGCGAGATGATAATTTCAGGCCACGAGAGCACTGCAATCTCGAATGATTCCGGAAAAAGTTGGACGGCTATTAATGCGCTAAACAACGCCGACATCATGGCATGGGCAACGAGCTCATCAATGGTGCTAGCCGGTGGACACGATGGCTTGTACTCATTGCTACCAAATGAGAATACATTTATGAGAACCGATTTTTATAAAGAGCTGAGCGATGTTCATGCACTTGGAGCCTCTGGAGAGTACGTCTATTTAGCTACCCCTGAGTTCGGAGTTTTTGCCTCCTCAGATGGTGGACGTAGTTGGGAGGCACGCAATTCTCAGATTGGTAAGGGATTTATGGGAAGCATGTTGGTCGATCCCAAGAATCCCATGCGAGTTTTAGCACCCGATATGCAGATGGGTCTTTTGCAGAGTCTTGACGGTGGCACAACCTGGGAAACTTTAGGCGGTCCTTTAGGCTCTATGGCTATCGCTTGGAACCCAGTAAACACAAATGAAATCACAGTTATTGGAATGGGCGAGAGTGGAACAACTTTTGATGCGGGTAAGACGTGGCGTGAAATCTCGCTGCCCGACGGGGCGGCCGTTGTGGCTTACTCCTCTGATGGAAACTCCCTCTTCACCGGAGTTTTAACTGAACCACCTTACGCGCAAGTTTTCAAAAGCACTGATAGTGGAGGGAGCTGGTCAACAGAGATAATTTCTTCATCTACTAATGATTTAGGTCTAGGTGATGCGCACACAGAGGAAGCAGATGCGCACACAGAGGAAGCAATGGATCCAGAAATGCCAGGAATGGATCATTCAAACCCACAAGTTGACGAAACTGATGCAGATCGTCCCCTAAAGGCAACATTAGGCACATTCGGAGTTGCTACATCAATAGTTCTTTCTGGAGCGCTAATACTCAGACGAAGAGATAACAACCAGCGCAAGAACAAAATTGAAGCGAGGAAAGGCCGTGGTGAATCACTATGAAAGTAATCGAGACGTCACAAGAGATAGAGGATCAGGGAATTGAACCAAAGGGATTTGATTTACTAACAATTCCTCCAGTAAAAGCAATGTTGAAGAGCAAATATTTCCCGAAAATATTTCAAATCCCCGTAGCCGCAGTATTTGGTCTCATTGGATATCAACTCCTGGCTGGTCCAAGTAGTGCCCACGATAATCCAGGCACTGCCTTAATGTGGGTTTTGTGGTGGCCGCTAATACCAATAGTTTTTCTTTTTCTGGGTAGGTTTTGGTGTGCAATCTGCCCATTTGCGACGTTATCTGATTTTGTACAAAAGTTAGTTGGGGTAAATCGTCCAGTTCCAGTATTTCTAAAAAAATATGGAATTTGGCTCATCGATGCAATGTTTATCATAATTACTTGGGCCGACCATGTCTTTGGAATTGTCGCTTCTCCTTGGGGTTCAGGAATTCTCTTACTTCTCATCACTTTCGCGGTTATTGTTTCAGGGGCATTCTTTCAACGACGAACCTTCTGTCGTTACCTTTGCTTTCTAGGTGGCCTCTCAGGTAACTACGCGCGAACAGGTATGATCTCGCTCCGAGCAAATACCGACATCTGCCAAACCTGTGCATCTAAAGCCGCTTGTTTTAATGGGACGGATAAAGCACCAGCCTGTCCCCTCTTTATGTTTCCTCGAACAATGGATTCAAATGCAAACTGCACGTTGTGCGCAAACTGCATTAAAAACTGTCCAAATGACGCAATTACTTTAACGCTTCGCCCACCTACAAAAGAGCTTTGGTTTATTCGAAACCCAAAGATTGAAGAGTCATTTCTTGCTATGGCAATTATGGGAATTGTGCTCATTCAAAACATCACAATGCTTGAAATTTGGGAGAAAATCTTAAATAGAGTTGAAAGCTTTACTGGGATAACTAATACAGCATTAATCTTTACCGCTGTATTCGCTATTGGCGTCATGTCTCCCGTTCTACTTCTCTCGCTCAGTTCGAAAATAGCAGCGCGACGAAATACGGAGAACTGGGTCAAAAATTTCGCGCGCTTTGGATACGCCTTGATTCCTCTAGATATAGCCGGGCATGTTGCACATAACCTCTTCCATCTTCTTGCAGAAGGAAAATCAATCTATTACTCAGTGGCATCAATGTTTGGGAGCCAGGCATCAGGTTCAGCTGCACTTGTTGGAAATGGAACAATTCAAATTCTGCAGTTTGTAATCCTAGCTTTAGGGTTATGGGGCTCGCTATATACCGCCTACCGAATCACTAAACGTCGTTACAGTGCAGCTAAAGTCCGTACAGCAACTCTTGCGCCTTTTGCAGTTTTGATTTGCGTACTAACAGCACTAAATGTTGTGCTATTTCTACTGCCTATGGCCCATCGCGTATAGAATAACCAATCACGAGAGGTAAATATGAGCTCTTCCGATCTTGCAGTAATCTCAATAAGTAGTGCCCTGCTACTCTTCATTGCTTGGTTTTTCTTTGGTCCACGTCGCATCACTCAAACTAAAGAGAGCGAATCAGAACAAAGCATTCTCATAACACTCAAAGGTGGATATTCACCTGACACTATTGAGGCAATTTTGGGTGTTCCATTACACATTACATTTGACCGTCAAGAGTCCGGCTCCTGTACTGAAAAGGTTGTTTTTTCAGACTTTGGTATTGTTGCCGATTTACCCGCCTTCAAAAGCACTGTTGTGACTTTAATCCCTAATAAAGAGGGCGTTTTTGATTTTGCGTGTGGAATGAATATGGTGCACGGAAAACTAATAGTAAAATCTGGGAGACACTCGGTTCCCGCTGATTTGGAAAATAAGAGTTTAAATACCATTGAAATCCAAGAGCTGGAACATCCAAAGGATTCGAATGTTGAAATAAACGATAATTCTATTGAGAGATTAACTGAAATTCGCGGGCTCAGGCGCCGAGTACTTGCAGGTTCAATTTTAACATTGCCAATATTACTGGCTATTACTGGAAATGCCATTGGAATTTGGACTCCCGCATTTCTCGTCAATCATTGGACACAATTCATTTTGATTACACCAGTGATGTTCATTGTTGGGGCTCCAATTCACAGAATTGGGTGGCTCACTCTCCGCCATCGTACGGCGGAAATGAACACACTTATAACCATTGGAACTAGCGCAGCCTATGCATTTAGCACTTTTGTAACATTTGCTCCAAACCTATTACCAGCGAATATGAGAGACGTTTACTTTGAAGCTGTCGGAGTAATTATTACTCTCATTCTTTTGGGTCGTTATTTAGAGGAAAAAGCAAAGGCTGGGACTGGAGAGGCGATTCGACTTCTGCTAAATCTTCAACCACAAACAGCCCGTGTAATTCGAAGTGGTGTTGAAGTCGAGCTTGCTATAGATTCAGTAGTCGAAGGTGATGAGATCCTTGTGCGGCCAGGAGAGAAAATTCCAGTGGATGGAAAAATTATTTCTGGTCACTCATCGGTTGATGAATCTATGGTTACCGGTGAGTCAATACCAGTTGAAAAAATATTGGGAAACTCCGTTATTGGAGCAACCATTAATGGAACAGGAGCATTGCATATTCGCGCGACGAGAGTCGGTTCAAATTCTGTCCTCTCGCAGATAATTGGTCTGGTCCGCGCAGCTCAAGCGTCAAAAGCGCCAATTCAACGCTTGGTTGACTCAATTAGTTCAGTGTTTGTGCCTCTCGTAATTGCAACATCAATAGTTGTGTTTGCCATTTGGTATGTAGTTGGCCCTAGGCCAACATTTACTAGCGCTCTCATTGCTGCGGTTTCCGTATTAATTATTGCCTGCCCTTGCGCCTTAGGGTTAGCGACACCATTATCAGTAATGATTGGAACAGGCAAAGGCGCAACTTCTGGAATTCTCATTAGATCAGCTAAAGCACTTGAAACGTCTCTGAAAATATCAGCGATAATTCTCGATAAAACGGGAACAATAACTTATGGGAAGCCGGTTTTGACAGATGTAATCGTCTTAAGCGGATTTAACGAGACTGAAGTTTTATCCCTTGTTGCAAGTGCCGAATTTCAGAGTGAACATCCTCTTTCCACCGCCATTGTCCATACAGCACGCGAACGGGGACTTACATTTTCAGCTGTAACGGATTTCCAATCTATAACAGGTCAAGGTATACGAATCAAGATTGGAATCGATGAAATCCTGATCGGTAACCAGTTACTACTGACTTCAAACTCAGTAGAAGTTAAAGAATTGTTAAAATTCTCCGACCAACTTTCGCGAGAAGGTAAGACTGCAATGCTAGTCGCGGTTAACGGTATTGCCGCTGGAGTTTTGGGAGTGGCAGATGTGGTTCGGCCGACAAGTTATGCATCAATTGCAGCTTTGCACCGTCTTGGTATTCGAACTCTCATGATAACGGGTGATAATCAACTTACGGCAAATGCAATCGGTGCACAGATTGGAATCACTGAAACCGATATTCGAGCACAAGTACTTCCAGCAGGCAAAGTTGATGCGGTCATTGAGTTACAAAAACTTGGGCTCTCGGTGGCTATGGTCGGTGATGGAATTAATGACGCGCCTGCTCTTGCGCAAGCCAATGTTGGCTTCGCAGTTTCTTCTGGAACTGATGTCGCCATTGAAGCCGCCGACATAACTCTCATGTCTGGTTCGATTCAAGGCGTCGTCACGGCTATAGCACTGAGTCGAGAGACAATGAAGAACATTAAGCAGAATCTCTTTTTTGCTCTTATTTATAATGGCATTGGAATTCCAGTGGCTGCAGGAGTTTTTTATCCCTTCTTTGGATTAAGACTTAGTCCAATGATTGCAGCCGCAGCCATGGCGCTAAGTTCTCTTTCAGTGGTACTTAATGCGAATCGACTCCGTGGATGGAAACCGGTGAGCTAAGAGATTATCTGTGTAAGTATCGGCAATGAGAGTGTAAATGTTGACCCTAAATCACGACCTTCGCTCATCGCAGTTAGTTCGCCACCATGGCTCTGGGCAATACTTCGCGCAATTGTTAAACCTAAACCTGATCCAGAGTCACCGGAGTGTCTAGCGGCATCGCCTCGATAGAGGCGATCGAAAATATGGGGCAACTGATGTTCTTCAATTCCCTGTCCAGAATCAACGACGGTAAAAAGAACTCGGTCAGTAGTTCTTACTACAGTGAGTTCAATTTTTCCTCCGATTGGCGTGTATCGCAGGGCATTTTCTACAAGATTGGATAGCACTTGCCCAATTCTTTGAGGATCAACATATATTTGAGGTAAATCCGGCTCTATTTCCAACTCAAAATTGATTCCCTTTCGTCCAATTCGTGGATTCCAGGCCGCGTATGCCGCCCTGGCCATATCGCCTGGATTAGCTGCGCTGCTCATTGTGCTAAGGAGCTTCTCAGAATTTTGGGTTACTTCGCGAACATCGTGTGAGAGCCTATTAACTCTCTCCAGTTGATCACGAATCGTTTTCCATGTGCGCGCATCAGGCTGTATTACTGAATCTTCAATTCCATCGACGATAGCGAGAACAGTGGATATCGGAGTTCGCAACTCATGCGCTAAATCACTCAACAGTCGTGACTGTTCTTGCCTGCTTAACGCCAAATCTACTGACATTCCTGCCAAGGCTTCAGTTAAACGATTGAGTTCGGGAATTGAGTTTTCAATGGGTGCTTGAGCATCTAAATCACCTGAAGCCAAGATTTCAGCAAAATCGGTCACTTCCTTTATTGGTTTAACGATTCTCACCATGAAATACCAAGCTAATCCACCCGAAATAACTATTGAAGAAAAAGCGGCGATAAGTAAGGATGCGTTAAAGGAGCTGATATAGGCCTCCAACACATGCGTACGTGCATTTGCCGACACCACACCAGCATCATGAAGGTGCTCATTAAATATTGAGGGAGCAACAGCGAGGGCGGTAACTACAAGAATTAAGCCGTTGACGATAATAAGAAAAGATTGTCCCACCAACATTTGAGTCATGACACTCTTCTTTTTAGAGGCACTCACCCTAAATCCATTCCATAACCAACTCCACGAATTGTTCTAATTGCAGATTCACTTGCCCCTGCATCGACAAGTTTCTTGCGCAGATGGCCAATATGGACATCCACAACGTGGATTTCACCATACCATTCGCCCCCCCAGACCGATTCAAGCAGAGCGCGGCGTGAGAAAACAGATTTTGGACTTTCCATCATAATTTCAAGGAGATCGAATTCGGTTTTTGTTAAATCGACAAGAAGATTTTTGCACGTTACGGTACGCGAATTTGAATCAAGTGTAATGTCTCCGAAGTAAATCTCACTGGAAGAAGATTCCGCAGCATCAACCGATCCCTGTGCGCGCGGTCTACGCAGGATTGCCTTGGAGCGAGCAATTAATTCTCGTGGTGAAACAGGTTTCACCACATAATCATCAGCGCCAACTGCAAAGCCGACAATTTTATCTATCTCTTCTTCTCGAGCGGTCAGCATGAGAATATATGCATCTGAAAAAGTACGTACCTGTCGGCACACTTCAATGCCATCAAAGCCTGGCAACATCAAATCCAAAATTATGAGATCCGGTAGCCCAACACGTGCTTTTTCTACGGCACTAGGTCCATCTACTGCACTATCAACTAGATAGCCTTCTCGCTCAAAATAACTGATGACGACAGCTGCAAGTTCGATTTCATCGTCAACTACCAGAACCCGTAGGGCATCACTCACGACCAGCCATCCTCAACTCCACCTATAGTAGAGCTAAGGTTACTGGATTTTATCTGAATCTATTGAGTGGCCATCAATTAATCGTCGAGCTTTAGCGTATTCACTTGCATCAATTTCACCTGCCGCGAATCGCCGATCCAAAATCTGGCGTGGTGTCTCTTTACTCCCGCTTGCCTTATCTCTTTGCGTAAGTCGAGTAACAAACCAGATTCCAAGCCCAATAATAATGACCCAGAAAAACCACATGAATACCATCCAACTGCCGTTCATTCCACCTTGATCATACCAATCCATCATTTTGAGACCTCCATTGCTTTGTGATTGAAGAGTACGCTTTGAAAGCATAGAAATACCCTTATAAATCCTAAAGATTGAGTAAAGAATTTTTCTTTATCGAAACTTCACAAAAAATTTGCCCTTCCTTTGAGAGTTTTGGGAAGAATGTCCTTATGAATCAAATTAGCAGAAGAGCACTCCTCACTGGAATTGTTGGCGCTGGACTAGCCACTGGCCTTGCTGGCTGTGGCGTCGGGGAAACTAAAAAATATTTGGGAGCATCCTCAGTCCAATTTAGAGAAGACTCGCTCATCAAAAGCGGAAAAGTCAAAGCATTTGACTTAACGGCACAACTAAATGAAATTGACCTTGGTGGTGTAAATGCTAAAACATGGACATACGGGGATTCATTTCCTGGCAAAATAATTAGAGCCAATGTAGGCGACCGAATTACAGTAAATTTTAATAACAAGCTTCCGAAACCTACAAGTGTCCACTGGCATGGACTGGCCATTCGAAATGATATGGATGGCGTCCCCGGTTTAACAACTCCAGAGGTATCGCCGGATGGAAAATTCAAATTCGACTTTACACTTCCCGATTCAGGAACCTATTGGTTTCATCCTCATAGTGGTTCTCAACTAGATAGAGGGCTGTATGCCCCCCTCATCATCGATGACCCAAATGAAAAGGTGAGATACGATCAAGAGTGGATTGTGATTTTAGATGACTGGAGTGATGGAGTTGGAAAAAGCCCTGACGAAATTCTTGCATCTCTTTTAGAAGGGACTGGAAATTCCTCAGGTATGGGTGGTATGGGCGGTATGGACCATGCTGGTGGAATGGATTCTGGTGATGTTACTTATCCTCTGTATTTAATAAATGGAAGACCAATTAATGATCCAGAGGTCTTTACTTCTAAGCCCGGGCAACGCATTCGAATTCGAATAATTAACGCCGCTGCCGATACTATTTTTAACGTTGCGATGTCCCAACACACCATGACCGTAACTCATACCGATGGTTTTCCTGTAAAGGGTTACCCAACTGCCTCACTTCAAATCGGCATGGGAGAGCGTTATGACGTAATAGTTACTTTGGGAAGGGGAGTATTTGCTTTTGTCGCCGATGCCGTTGGTAAATCAGCTATTGCCAGAGCACTCATTCGAACTAGTAGTGGCGCCGCCCCTACACAACTATTTAAGCCTGCCGAACTAAATTCAAAGCCACTAACCTCCGATATGTTGCAGGCTAGCGAGCAAGCAAAACTTCCATCTAAAAAACCTGATCGAACACAGGACCTAATATTAAGTGGAAGTATGAAGCCTTATCGATGGAGCATAAATGGTCGCACCTATGACAAAACGGAGGCCTTAGTAGTTCGGCTTAATGAAATGGGAACTCTAAAGATTAGAAATCGAACTATGATGGCGCATCCCATGCATTTACACGGCCATACTTTCCAATTAGGTTCGGCCGGTGGCAATGGAGCTCGTAAGGACACTGTTTTGATTCCACCTATGGGTGGAATAAACGTCGATTTTGCCGCAACTAATCCGGGCAACTGGATGATTCACTGCCATAACGCTTATCACGCTGAGGCAGGAATGATGACACGTTTAGAGTACATCCTCTAAAAAATTAATCGTTCGCTTCCAAGCAAGCTCTGCCGCTATCGAGTCATAAACAGATTCGTTGCCCCATTTTCGAGAATCCTCACTTCCTAACCGTTAATTTGTTTGTTTGGAGGGACATAATGCATCTGCATAGGAACAAAATACGCAACAGTCACCCGAGAGAGGTTTTAAAATCTCTTGGCATTTGGTGCAGGTATAGAAAAACTGGCAGGCATCAAGCGGCATTATTTCGCTTTTCTTATGACCGCACGTAGGGCAAGAAATAGTGGCTTCGAGAATCATTCTATTTAACGCCGAAGATATGGCAATAGCACCCGTATTGAGTAATGGGTAAAACCTGCTCGGAACTTCGACTGGTTACCATGTTAATTAGCCTCTATTCCCGTTCTGCCATTTCTTTAAGTCGAACCAAGGTTTTAGCAACTGCAATTTGTGTCCAAGGGTAGGCTTTTCTTGCTTTCAGCCAGAGCTGTGAAATTGAGGTAGTTCCATCAAATGATTCAGTAACTTCAGTTTGGGTGGGAGAAATTGCTTTAAGTTCATATCTCCATCGCCAACGTCCTAAGTGTCGCCATGCAATCAATCGATTCTCTTCGAACTCAACTACTTTGTTTAGGATTTTATAATTAATGCCAAGTTTCATGTGCATACCAAATTTCGAACCAAGCTCTAATCGCTCGGGACCGCTAAAATTACTTTGAATTGTTTTTGTACCATCAAAATCTACATGTCGTTTTGGATCCGTTAACAAATTGAATATCTTGCCAACTGGGGCATTAATGGTTATTCGGGCAGATTTAATTTTCGGATTTCCAGAATTGATAATTTCAGCTCTAACAGGATTAGGAGTGGAACTCATTCTATAATTCTATCCTTAAATCTCCATCTCGCTCTTTTTGTAAACTTAGCCCACACATTCATAAGTAAAGCTTTTAGTATGAGTGAAGGCACTCACAATAAAAGAATTTGGATAAATTTATTGGATACACATTACTACAAATACTCCGGCAGGCGTAGAGTCATGGGCGAAACCATATTGTGTGGTTCACTCTGGAGCACATCATGTTTACCAAACCAATTTCTTCAAGAGCCAAAAGTAAATCTCTCTTAATTTTGAGTTTAGCTCTCTCATTTACACTCACGGCTTCGCTGTCATTCGTACAAGCCTCGTCCGCAGATTCAGGATGGAGACTAATAAAAGAGAGTTGTGCCTGTAGTTTTGCAGCGATGACTCCCGATGGCTCAACAATTATAGGAGCCGAAGCGACTGGGTGGGTCGGCGGTGGTCGATTGCTGGTTTCTAGCGACCACGGAAACACATGGACTGTCCGAGAGACATTTAGATACTGGACCGGAGTTGCAATTTCCAATGATGGATCTCGAATGGTGGCAGTTGCACAAGATAGCCAAATAATGACTTCAGCTGATTCCGGAAAGACTTGGAACGCTCATGAGAGTAAACGGCCTTGGTCTGGCGTTGCAACTTCTGCAGACGGTTCAAAGTTAGTGGCAATTGTCGAACCTGGCCAAATCTTTACATCTTCTGATTCGGGAAACTCGTGGTCTGCTCATGCATCAACTTTATTTTGGCGCTCAGTTGCATCATCCAGTGACGGAACGAAATTAGTGGCGGTTACACGTGACAATCAAATCTATACATCTTCGGATTCTGGTAGTTCATGGATTGCAAGAGACCAAGTTCGGCTTTGGTATGCAGTTGCCTCAAATCCAACTGGTAATCTCTTAGCCGCCGTCACATATGCAAACCCTGGATATATATTTACATCTGTTGACTCAGGAGCAACCTGGGTTATGCGTGCACCAGAGTTAAACAAGTATTGGCAAGGTATTTCGATCTCGACTGATGGGAAATTTCTGATAGCCGGGGCATATAACGGAAATGTCTATAGTTCAAATGATTTTGGAGCTTCATGGTTTATAGATAGCCCGGTTACTAGCACTTACCAAGTACTAATTAGTGCTGATGGAGCAAAGAAGGTTGTAACTTCTCAAACTGGGATTTATACATTTGGAATGCCAGAGGCGGCTAAGCCACTTCCAAGTAGTTCATCTACCAAAAGTACTACTCCTGCCCCAACAAAAGAAGATTCAAATTCTGCGACTCCTAAGGGAACTGTGACGGCTAAGAAAATCACTTCTTCAATTTATATCTTAACAATAAATTCAAGTGCAAAAAACTTTCGATTTAAGGTGATTGCCACGAAGAAGGGTTCAAAAACTATTTCAATTGCTGGTAAAACATCCTTAACAGGGAATGCATCGATATCAGTCAAGAAAAATCTCGCTGGATATACCTTCAAACTTATTTTTTAGATTAAAGGCGGCCGCACAACTACAAATTATTCAGCATGCACGCGATCCATCCAGAATAGCTCGCAAGTGTGAGCATCGAGATCCTCGAATCCCGCCTAGCAATTGGCTTGTTAAGAATACTTAAAAACTTCTCTTCTAAATAAGCATCGCACAGATGCTTGGCCCAATTATTATGTTGAGGGAATTAACTTTGCGCTGACAATATATCTTTTAGGGGCATTACCAATATATGAAAATGGAAAACAGGTAGAGAGAGTCAAGGTTGCATCAGGGGTTGGAACAATTACGGTTCGATCATTTTTATCTACAATGCGAATTGCTGACACTTTATAAACAAAACTGCCTTCACGTACTCTTATTTTAATCAATTCGCCAAGTTTTACTTTACCTAACTCCGCAAAAACTGTGTCTCGGTGACCCGCTAATACAGAGTTGTCTGCGACTCCAGGCATCACACTTTTTACGTAATGCCCAACACCTTTATCCAGTTGTTTCGATTCTGTACCCTCAAAAATATTGAATGTTTTATTGATAGTGGGGATATTTATTGTGCCTAAAAAAGTTCCGGTAGTAACGCGTGATTTAACAGCTAACTCTTCGTTTGCTTCTTTTATCCAACTCAACTCGGCTGCATCAATGTAAGTTTTGCCAATTTCAGCCTTAGTGGATTGAATTTGATATCCAGCATATGCCGAGACCGCAACCCCTGCAGTTAATGAAATAACTGAAAGGGTTACGATCAATCGGGCATACTTTTTACGAGCCATCGGCGTAGGTTTATAGATTACTTATTTGACCCAGATTTTACGTGAAGTAAAACCAGCGCCACTTAGCAAAATTAATCCTCCACCAGCGAGTAATAGATTCCCCCATGGTGAAGACGTTGCTGGGAGTTCTCCACCCGTTGTTGTCTCATCCACAGGTGTTGGTGTTGGTGTTGGTGTTGGTGTCACAACTGGTGCAGCACAGGAGTTATTGACAATTGTAGTGCCTCCGAGAGTGACAGCGCCTGTAGTTCCAATCAGTTGACCATTCACTGTAGTACTTGTACCTGTGGTTACCGATGCAGAGGCGATTACATGTCCAACAATCGATGAACTAGTACCAAGTGTTGCAGAACTTCCGATCTGCCAAAAGACATTACAGGCTTGTGCGCCATTTGTTAGTAGAACGGAACTTGATGAACCAGTAATTAATGTCGATGCTGAACGAAATATAAATACCGCGGTCGAGTCGCCCAGTCCATCTAGTGTTAATACACCATTGATTGCAAGTGTTGGATTGTTATATGCACCAGGTGTAATCGTTCGACCTGCACCTAGTTCAACTCCAGTTACAGTTCCGCCACGACTTTCGGCCAAAGCTCCAGAGGCAGCCGTGAGTGCTGCAAGTGATGCTCCTCCAAGAACAGTTGATCCAGTTAAAGCGATGGTGCCAGATGGCGCAGTTGCATTACCCACGCCTATATTTCCTCCTGCGGTACCGGAAATTCCTGAAGCGGTAGCGCTTGTAATTCCTGCACTAGCTAGGACCGCATATGAAGAAGCTGTGCCCATATTCAAAGGTGTCTCTGCTGCACTTGCAGTGCCAGGAAAGAAGCCTACAAATAGAGCTGCAGTGAAACCTATGACAGCAAATATTTTAAATTTAGAAATTCTTGTTTGGGTATTGCTCATTTTTTTTCGATTCTAAGAATGATGCTTGATGCACGCGATGGCGCTGTAATTTTCATGATACACCAAAAAGCTGTCTATATGGTGTTTTCTAAGGTAATGCAAATTCTAAGCAGGTGCTTGAGTCTCAAAGTCACATATCCGCAAAGAAAGATACAAAAACTCATGAAAGATTCATATAATTGACACGGTATTCGCAATTTTAAGCCCTCTTAATTTACATTACTCGATGAATAAGTTTGATATCCAAGATATGCCACGACCGCAACCCTTGCAGTTAAAAAAATAACTGAAAGGGTTACGATCAAGCATTCCTTCTTTTTGCTAGGCATTACTTTGGATTGATAGATTGTTCACTTAACCCGGATCTTTCGTGAAGCAAAACCAATCCCGCTTAGCAAAATTAGCGCTCCTCCAATTAGCAATACATTTCCCAGAGGAGTTGAGGTTTTTGGAAGTTTTCCACCAGTAACAGTTTCAACAACTGGTGTTGGTGTTGGAGTCACCACTGGTGTTGGTGTTGGTGTTGGTGTTGGTGTTGGTGTTGGTGTTGGTGTCACAACAGGTGTTGGTGTTGGAGTTGGTGTCACGACTGGTGTAGGTGTAGGTGTTGGTGTAACTATTGGGACAATGACTGCAGGTTTAATGCAGTCAAAATACTGGAAAGCCATTACCGGTGCTCGACCATTAAAGATTCGAACGAAAAAGGATTTCTTGGAGGTCGGTGGAATTGTTATCACTACTTGCGAAGATGTCTGCGTCCATCGACTCGGAACGATATTTATGCCGTCAACACCAATGTTCGTAATTTTAGTTGGGAAGAATCCATTCACCAACACTTTGTATCCAGCAGTGGAGCAAATAATCGGTGTAACTGAAGTAATTTTTGAGTCCTGAGGTGGAACCGGTATCGGTACAAATACCGAAGTGCCCGATGAAGTTGGTGTTGGTGTTGGTGTTGGTGTTGTACAAGAGTTATTGACAATTGTTGTGCCGCCGAGTGAAACACCGCCTGTGGTTCCAATGAGTTGCCCATTAACTGTAGTGCTTGCACCAGTGCTTACCGATGCTGAGGCGATGACATGACCGACTATTGTTGAACTAGTTCCAAGTGTTGCCGAACTACCAATCTGCCAAAAGACATTACAGGCTTGTGCGCCATTTGTTAGTAAGACTGTACTCGATGCTCCAGTAGTTAAAGTTGAAGCCGCACGAAAAATGAAGACAGCAGAAGAGTTGCCCAGTCCATCTAATGTCAATGCGCCATTGATTTCAAGAGTCCCATTGGTATAAGCGCCAGGTGTGATCGTTCGACCTGCACCAAGTTCTACGCCGCTTACCGTTCCACCACGAGTATCTGCCAAAGCATTAGATGCTGCTGTGAGTGCAGTAATTGCTGCCCCACCAAGAATGGTCGCTCCAGTTCGAGTAATAGTTCCAGTTGGTGAGATTGCATCACCGGAACCTAAATCTCCTCCACCTGTTCCAGATATTCCGGATGGAGTAGAACTTGTAACTGCAGTTTTTGCTAACACCCCATACGTGGAAGCTGTGCCCATGTTTAATGCTGTCTCTGCGGCAAGTGCAGTGCCAGGGAAGAAGCCTGCAAATAGAGCTGCAATGAAACCGATTGCTGTAAATATTTTAAATTTAGAAATTTTTGTTTTGGTGTTGCTCATTTTTTTTCGTTTCTAAGAATGAATCTCGATGCACTCGATGGTGCTGTGATTTTCAGAATACATCTAAAAGCAATGTATATTGGGTTTTCACAGTACAAACAAAATCAATTAAAGTTCTTTATATTTAAAGTCACGTTTTCGCAAAGAAAGGTACTAAAGGCCATGAAGGATTCATCTAATTCACACTGTATTTGAAATTAGAAGCCCACTCATAACTATATAAATCAGGATACTCAAAGCCATAACTCCAACTACCCGATACGTAAGTTTACCGATTCTAGTTATGCGCCAATCTTTGGCACCTTCTTTTCCAAACAAAGCCAAAATCTTCAGAGTAAATCCGGGGAGACTCAGAATGACAAAACTAGTAAGCACATATGTACGTGCATTTGGGTATCGATCCTGAATTGCAATTGCTATGAAATATCCACTTATCGTCATCACAAGCATTTCAATAATACCTGTAGGCATCCATCGCTCTATCTTTTCGGATTTTGGGAATCTGTCTTCAAATATTCCCATAAGAAGAGGAAGGCTAAATAAAATAACACCAATAACAAGTGCAATGGAGATTCCGATAAATTTTCCTGCAACTACGCCAAATACTATGACTTTGAACATTGCAGCGAAGCCCTGCTGGGCAATTGTTCTTTCTCTGTATGAAGGCTGAAGCGCTATTAAGCGAAGTGGGAAGAGAGTTGTTGACAAATCTTCTAGAGCAAATCTTACGATTACTAAACCTGCAGCAAAAAGTGCAAGCGTACGAGCATGAATTGTTAATGGTAGTTGTAAACCAGCAAGTCCCGGGAGTCCCAATACGATTTGTTGTACTACCCAGCCAGTCAAGACACTCGCCACCACATAGTCGGTTCCACGTTCCCAAAGAGAAGTAAAATCCCATACAGTTCTTCTGAACGGCCGAAATGCACCAGCAAGAAGTGCTGGGCTAAAAGCTAAAAGGCAAACACCGGCAACAGTTAAAACCGAGTTGAGGTCCGTGTAATGACCTCCCATCAATACAGATAAGGCAAATGTGGTGGATGCTAGGAGCCCAGCCAAAGCATCTAGTGTTCCTACAATCATCATCATAAGTATTAGTCCGAGACTTGGTGGTAATGCGTCTTGTTGAAGACTCAGACTAGAAAATATTCCTAATCCAATAGCGAAGGGATAGATTAGTAAGGAGTATGGACCAATGAGTGAGCGCTGATAGTTTCCATCAGAGAGAATTCGAGTTGCTAAGGGAGAAAAACCAGAGATGCGATTGCCGATCCTGGTTACGAGATTATCCATCTTTTGATTTATTGGCTTGGTCCACAGTTTTGACTTATCACCACGACCCAAATGGGTAGTTGCAATAAGAGCAGCCCCTTTTGAAAGGCCAGTTAAGTATCCTTGTGAATCACTCTCCGATGGGGTTATAGGTGTTGATCTATCCAAAATCTGTGTAGCTAGAGCTCCGGCCCCAGTTACAACAGACAGTGCAGCAAAAGCAACGATTGCGGTATTCGTGGTTTGTTTTGGATTTTTAAATGGATCATATTTTGGAAGTTCACTTCTTTTACTTGCATTCTCTAGCGAAGTTTGCGCAGCAAGTGCTTTTAAGTCCTCACAAATATTATTCCAGTGAATTACACCATCAATATTTTTACAAAACAAAATTCTCTTGAACTGCGCCTTCTTGCCCATTCCGGAAATTTGTACTTCAAGGCTTTTATAGCCTGAAGGTTCATTCGATGGGATTTCAATATTGAGTTCCTCAGCCTCTGCCTGAGTGATACTTTGATATAAAATTTCATCAGGGTTCTGAGCAGCTTCTGCGACAGTTGCAAAATTAAGAAGAAAAAATGCCCCAAGGAGGATTTTCCTAATCATGGCTTTACCGATTTCAAAGTGATTAATATCTGTTGCCCCGGGACCAAGTTATTCAGAATTATTCGAAGCGAGTCCTTATCCGTAGGGGTTATTGACGCAATTGATGGCAGTTCTAGGATCACAAACGTTGGCGTTGGGGTTGGCGTTGGCGTTGGCGTTGGCGTTTGAGTTGGCGTTGGGGTTGGCGTTGGCGTTGGAGTTTGAGTTGGCGTTGGAGTTTGAGTTGGGGTTGGCGTTGGCGTTGGCGTTGGGGTTGGCGTTGGCGTTGGCGTTGGCGTTGGGGTTGGCGTTGGCGTTGGCGTTGGCGTTTGAGTTGGCGTTGGCGTTGGCGTTGGCGTTGGCGTTGGCGTTGTGCAAACAAAATTAATTGGGGCTAGCACCGGTGCCCGGCCATTAAATAACTGGATAGTAAAAGTCGTTTTGCTGCTTGCGGGAATGCTAACCGCTATCTGGGTAGGAGTCTGTGACCAGGTATTTACGGCGACGTTGATGCCATTAACGCCAATGTTATTTACTGGTGAAAGAAAATTTCCGCTGATAACTGCTGTGTAACCCGTAGATATTGAGCATTCGGCTGATGTTATTGAAGTGATTGTGGAATTTTGTGGAGGATCCGGAACGGGTATAAAAACTTGAATGCCAGCTGCTGGAGTAACCGTTGCTGCTGGTTGAGGTTGCACTGCATTATGAACGATTGAAGATGAAGCACCGATATTCACATCTCCAAGCCCTAAGACCGATCCGTAAATTGTTGATGATGCACCAGTTGAAATTGCCGCACCCGATATGAAATTGCCGGGGATTACTGTATTTGCACCGATAGTGGTTGCGGCCCCAGATACCCAATAGATATTAGATGGCTGCGCGCCATTTATATATGAAATCGTCAGATTTGCCGCAACATTAAATGCGGCAGTGGTTCTAAATATGAAGACCGAGCTATAGTTGCCGCCTCCATCTAATGTCAGAACCGTCGCAATACTTAGCGCCCCGTTACTTGGAGTGTCATAAACCCCGGGAGTAAAAGTTTTTCCACCTATTTCTGCCGTAGTCGTAGTTGCCGTCAAAGAGTTAATCAAGTTGCGCGCCGTTGTTATATCGGCGAGAGCTGTTGCGGCGGCAGAGGTATTGTTTTCAAATGCTATGAGACCTGCAGTAGTAAATGCACTTACGATTGCAGGGCTCGTAGATCCAGGAGAAATAGCACCTTTTATAGGCGCAACCCCAGTAAATGAGGTGGAAACACCCAGAACAATTACCCCACCCGAGACAAGTGAATAATTTGCACTTATTCCGAGTGTTACATCTGCCGACGTGCTCGCAAAAGTAGGCATCAGAGGAATAGCTATGAATAAAGCAAATCCTGCTATAGCTGTGATGGCAACTCTCTTAGTTGCACTTCTTGTATTCATCTGCTGATTCAGGCAGATAGTTTCTAAGGTTTGGTTACTGGATCTTTCTTTGTAACTTCTTCATGAACTTTGTCAGCTGCGGCACCCACCGAGGCCGCGATATTTCCTACTACTTCATTTACCCTATCTTTAGCTTGATCAATTCCTGCGTTCAAATCTGCCTTAGTGATCTCTAAAGCACCTTCGGCTGCATTTTTTAACTCTTTTTTCGCTTTATCTAAGTGACCTTGAATTTTTTTTTCTTTGGGATCCATTGTGTGTTCCTAATAACCATTCACGATCGCCCTTCAATGAGCTATCTGCTCGAACGCCGTAACTAATCTTTTTGAGTGTAGCACTTGCTTAGTTCAAGGGATGCAAATAATTTTTACAGAATATTTAATGTTTAGTAATGATTAGTAATGATTCTCGTTGAACTTTAACGACCAGTTGTGCGATATGTAAACTTCATTATTCGCACGCGCCCTACTCGAAACTCACTTGAGTTTTGTAGAACTCATCCTTTTCTTCTTCAACCTCCAAGGCGTGATTTGGAAGTTGCATCTCATCGTCTAAATCTCCACATTTGGTACATTTAACTTCTTTTGTATCTTGATCTAAGAGGAATTCATGCTCGCACTGTGTCATTTTAGGAACCAACCTTCTTGGAATTACCTTGAAAAACTTATGTTGGCGAGCAAGTTCTCGCAAAGGTATTTCAAAGGCTTCACCAAATGTCGGAAAGGCATGAACTACATCTTCTAGAACTGCTAGCGAAATTTCTACTCGAATAGCTAACGTTGCCTCAGCCATCCACTCATCTGCATGCGGGCCGATGGCGGATGCACCAATCAAAGTGCCTTTAGCTATATTTGCGGCGAGGATGAGCAATCCGCCATTTTCGCCATCTGTAGAGTTTCGAGAGACTTCCGAAAGTTCGATTTTTGAAATAGCAATCTCTGGATTCATCTCTTCATTGGTGAGGTCACCCACACTGGCAACAGGTGGATCGGTATAGATAGCACGTGGGATAGCCGAATAGTTTGCTTTTCGTGATCTCCCAAGAATATTTTCGGTAATTACTCTCGCTTGGTAATTTGCAGTGTGAGTAAATGGCGCAATTGCAGTCACGTCTCCGGCGGCCCAAATATTACTTTTTCCAGCCACACGGCACTCATCATCTATAAGAATTTCATTCTTCTTTCCAAGTTTAATTTTCAAGAGATCTAGATTTAATCCGATTGTCTGGGGGTGACGACCCGCAGCGATGATTACACGATCACACGTAAGAGTCTGGCCATTCGACAGTGTAAGGCGAGTACTCTTCTCTACGGTGAGTTCTGCCTTCTTAACTTCAGTGCTGAGAAAGATAGTGATGCCATCTTTTCGCAGGTTTGCAGCAAGTCTTGATGCGACCTCGGGGTACTCCTTGCCTGCAAGTTGCCCACCAAACTCAATTATTGTTACCTCAGAACCAAAGCGAGAAAATATCTGAGCCAATTCGCAGGCAACCGGCCCGCCACCAATTATCGCTAAAGATTTGGGAGCTTCGGATATCGAAAGGGCCTGATCGCTACTCCAATAGTCGATCGAGGAAAGACCAAGGATTTCAGGAATAGTAGGTGCAGATCCCGTTGCAATTACTAAATCGCGCCAACTCAAAATCTCGTCATTAACACTCAAACTCTCTGGACCAGTAATAACTCCTTCGCCACGAAATAGTTGAATCCCCGAGTTTTGTAACTCTCCAGAAGCAGACTTATCGCTTCTATGAGACACGATTTCATCCCTGCGTTGCGCGGCAATGTGAAAAGCCTCAAACGCATCGCCTAGATCAGGGGCTTTTATGGCAGCGCCAAGAGTGGTCAAATTTTCAGCTAAAGATCTAACGTGAGCACTTCGAAGCATCGCTTTGCTCGGCATGCACGATACGTAGGCACACTCTCCACCAACACGAAGTTTCTCAACAATTGCAACAGATTTACCTGCGGCAACTAAACTCTTGGCAACGGCTTCTCCTGCGGACCCAGCACCTAGAACAACTACATCAAAAACCGTCATCTTTTCACCATACGCTTAAAGGTTCGCAATCACAATAGATTTTATATATAGATTAATCTGTTCTTAATCAAAACGGTAATAAGAAGGTCGCCTACCTTTGCGGGTAAGCGACCTTCTATGGGAACGATTCAGGCTGAACGATTAATTGATCTCGATTTGACGAGGCCTCTTCTCTTCAGGAAGGTCTCGCTCAAGTTCTATAGTCAGGATCCCATCCTTCAATTCAGAGCTGACAACTTTCACATGGTCTGCAAGTGCAAAAGTTTGACGGAATTGACGTCCGGCGATTCCTCGGTAGATAAAACCATTTGCACCGGAATCTTCATTTGTTTGCTTGGAGCCCTCAATCGAAAGTTGATTGTTATGCAGTTCGACTCGAAGCTCTGACTTTGAAAAGCCAGCAACTGCCATCTCAATTTTGTAGTTGTCCTCTGAAAGTTGCTTGATGTTGTATGGTGGATAAGAGGATGTTCCGCCCATCAATGCATTCTGCATTTCTTCTAGTAAGCGCCACTCACGATCAAACCCAACTGACCACGCTTCCAAGTTTGGAAAATAGTCAGTGATGGAAGTAAGCGCAGTAGGACGTTCATTTTTTACTACTGTGTAAGCCATTTTAGATTTCTCCTTCTTTGCGAGATACCTAGTGACATCGGTTTCACACCGTTAACAGCCGGTAGATGAACCCGATGTTTTCGGTGAACCCCCACTTTGGCAGGTTCGCTCCAAGTAACGGCTAATGCCAAATAAATATTCCCGTCCCGGGTGGGTTTTTTTAAAAAAAATCCTTAAAATTTCCTGAGAATAAAATGGCGAGAGAAGGCGCCGAGTTCAGTATCCCAGTGCCAGATTGAAAATTATTCCTACTAATACTATTCCTAGAGTAACTACCCCAAAATAAGCTGCGAGCAGTTTTGGCTTCATAACTTTTCGGAGAAGCAACGCTTCCGGAAAAGAAAGTGCAGTTACGCTCATTGCAAAAGCAAGCAGAGTCCCCATCGGCAATCCCTTTTCAGAAAGTGCCGTGATGATCGGAATCACCGTTGCAATTCCCGAATACAGAGGGACTCCGATTGCCGTTGCAGCGAGAACTCCGAACACTGGACCCCATGCTGAAATGGTCTGGATGGCTGAAGTTGGAACCCAACCATAAATAAGAGAGCCGACTCCCACGCCAATCAAAATAAAAACATACGTTGTTTTCACGGTATCTCGTGCCTCAAGAAGGGCTGCATTCGCTCTTTTTTGCAGAGATGGCTTAACAATTTTTCCCTCTGGATCAATGAGATTGAGGCTCTTTACTTGAGTTACTTCAGTCAAACTCGGTTTTGCATATCTACGAAGTGAGATGCCCGCCCCTACGGCAATTGCAAACCCCATGCCTGCATACGCTCCTGCAATTCCCCAACCAACAGTGGTAGCAAGCATGATCACTGCAATTTCATTAACCAGCGGGCTTGCGACAAGGAAAGACATAGCTTGGCTGACCGGAACCCCTGCCCGTACAAAGCCCGTAAATACGGGAACCGCGCTGCATGAACAGAAAGGGGTGGCCATCCCAATGCCAGCGGCGACACCGTGCCCACGCAAAGTGTTTACCTTTTCCATGTGGTTGCGGACTTTGTCGGCATTAATAAAAGATCGAATAAAGACAGCAAAAGTAGTTATCGCAGCCAACAAACCCAAGAGACCAATTGAGTGGGAGATAAAGAATGACAGGGAGTCTGTGGCGGCTTGGCTAAATACATTTAAGTGAGAGTTCAGAAAGCCTCCGAACCAATAGTTCGAAACTATGAAGATCCCAACCAGACCTAGGAATAGTGCAAGAGATTTCCAGAGGGCAATTCCATCCCACTCATCAAGAGGTGAAGAGCAGCATGTTGACGAGCCTATTTCAGTGTTCTTGAGCGGAATTACCATTCGTTTCTCCCATCGAATATCTTCGATGCTTAGGTTAAATGACATATCGAAGATTGTCAATGTATACTTTCCCCATGGTGTCCACATTGAATCTCATTAGATCTCCCAAGGTTTTATCGACTCTTGCCGAGCAATTTAAAGCCCTTGGCGATGAAACTCGACTGAAGCTCATGATGGCTGTGGCTGCTAGTGATGGAGCCGAGGCATGCGTTTGTGACCTCACTCCTGAAACCGGTTTAGCTCAAAGCACGGTGAGTCATCACTTAAAGCTCTTAGTGGATTCTGGATTACTCGAAAGGGCTCAGCGAGGAAAATGGGCATATTACTCAATGACTCCCGCTGCAAAGAAACTTCTTAGTTAAAAGAAAGAAGAACCACTCTATAAACCGGAACGTAGGATTTTGCTCATTGGGCGTCCTTGCCCAATTTCATCGACTAACTTATCTAAGTACCGAATCTTTTTCATTAACGGATCATCGATTTCTTGAATTTTTACACCGCAGATTGAGCCTGTAATTAGCTCGGCTTTCGGATTGAGGGTTGCGGCTTCGAAGAAATCCCTGAAAGAGGTTTTTTCGGCTAAGTGCTTTTTAATAGTTGGTGCTTCAAATCCGGTTAACCACGTAATGACCTCGTCGAGGTTTTCTAACTTTTGACCCTTTCTTACAATCTTATTGACATAGTGCACGTAGACATCAGCGACCGGCGTATCGAATAATTTCTCGGCTCTTGAGCTCATAGTTAAAGACCCATCTACTTTCGAAAATCTGCCACGAGGGCATTTGCCTGGCCAAGTCCCAATTCAAACGTCTCTATAAGGTGAGCAACTTTCATGCACTAAGTATAAAAGAAGAGCCGCCCTATGAACCGAAAACGGGCATTACACTTTTGGCTTGTGGACGTAGTAATCACCGTTGAAAAATCCCTGAGCGAAGAATTAGCTCAGCTCCTTCAAGCGCATTGGGTATTTTGCACGACTACCACGCCAATGGAGCATGTCTATGCACTTGATGCATCAAAATTATTCACTCCAGATATTACGGTGTTCGGAGCGAGAGTTTTTGGGGAGTTAGTCGGCGTGGGGGCAATTAAAAGATTAGATGCAGCCCACGCTGAGCTTAAGTCAATGCACACGTTAGCTAAATCCCGAGGAAATGGAATTGGTAAAGCGATGGTGACCCATATTGAAGAATTCGCCAAAGTTCAAGGTATTAAACGCATCAGTCTGGAAACAGGTCCAAGCGAACCCTTTAAGCCTGCGCGAGATCTTTACACATCCTTAGGGTATGAGGAATGCGAACCCTTTGGTGAATATGTCTTAAGCGAGCACAACATGTGTATGACAAAATTTTTTAATTGAGAAGAACCGCCCTATTAGCCGGATCCTGTCGTTCCCGCTACCCTCGCAGCTAAAACGGATCACCATACATCTAAATCTGTAATTACAGACAAGTTCAAACAACCTACCCGTTGACTCGAGCGAGCAGCCCTCCAACTCCATCTCACTTTGGTCTCCTAAGCCTATAAATCGAAAACAAAACCGACAAAATCAAGATCATTCCAATTCCCTGAAGTCCAGGTGAATCATCGAACTCACCGAACACCATCGCAAACACGCCAATCACGATTCCTACAACTTGTAGCGGTTTTCTACTCAATTTTCTGAGGCTCTTTCATATGACCAGAGATCTAGCTCATCTAAATCAACTGGAGCAAAACCTTTTGCCTCCAGTGCGGAGGCTATTTGAGCTCGATGCTCGGTTGCATGATGAATCGCCTGCGAAAGAATTGTTGAACGCCACCTGGTGACAATCCCTCCTTCTCCATTCTTCAACTCAAGTTTGAGATCATCAAGTTTTACACACTCTAAAAGAGCCTTATCTACGATCGCAGCTTGATCCTTAATCCGTACCAGATCTGAAATCTGTTCTATGTCATCAATACAGGGATCTTCTGGCCGTGTTAATGCTGGTGTATCGCTGATTTGAAAGACGTAGTGATCGGCTGAATCAACTATGTGATGAGCAATTTCTGCAACATGCCACTCTGGGTCTGTGGCGAAGGCTTTCAAAGAGTCCTCGGGTAACGATTGAAGATAGGTAAAAGTCTTCTGATTTGCCCATGCCATGTGCAATAAAAGTCGATTAAGTGAAATTGTCATGGCTCAGTTTAAAGCCTGCTCTTCATTGGTGTAAAGAAGAGTTGCCATACAAGCTGGAGGCTTTCGATTCACGTTCAATACAAATGATTTTCCACAAATTTGCCCACAGAGATTTGTATGGCCCTGTAAAGTTCTAGAGATTTCTATCGGCCCAGATGTAGACGGCATTGTAATGTTGCTTAACAAGTTCCTGAACACTCTCATCCCCTTCAGGCGCTCCTTCTTTTTTTGAATGTTTGTTCTGGTATTGCTCGGAATGAATGCCAAATTTCATAAATTCAGTCTAGTTCTTACCCACGTTTTAGCTCACAAATGTTCGCAAATTTTGTTTAAGTTTTGTTTGAATCTGTAATCGAAAAGTGACCATCCCAGCACGGGAAATGACCACTAATCACTAAATTAAAGATGAGTCGCCCTATAAGCCGGATGACATCTAGATTCCCGTGCCTACGAAGACTATGATCAAAGCATGTCTACTTACAAAGTTTCAGAAATATATTTCAAGGAACACACTGGAGCAATCGAGAAGGTAATCAACGAGGAAGCGAAAGACGGCTGGGAACTTCAAACGCTTTCAACTTACTCAACCATCAATGATCGCTGGAAAAAAGCTCATGCGGTAATTGTCTTTTCTAAAGACTGATAGCCAAATAATAGAAGAGTCGCCCTATAAGCCGGATCCTGTCGTTCTTGCGAACGGATCACCATCCATCTAGATCTGCAATTACTTGCAGATTCAAGCAACCTACCCGTTGACTCGAGCGAGCAGCTCTCAAACGCCAACTGCATGGTCTTGCTCCAAGTGGGGTTTACATAGCTAACTACATTGCTGCAGTTACTGGTGGTCTCTTACACCGCCGTTTCACCCTTACCTTTTATTGCTAAAAGGCGGTTTGCTTTCTGTTGCACTAATCCCGCGGATTGCTCCGGGTGGGCGTTACCCACCACTGTGCTCTATGGAGTCCGGACTTTCCTCGGTACCTTGCGGTAACGCGGTGATCCGGGCGACTCTTCTTAGAGTTAAGGATACGGCTAAAGAGCGTGTTCTTGTAATTGCTCTCAATGTGAGAAAGAGTGCGCATGTGCAAACAGGGCGGAGCGTTATTTACTCTAAAAAAGGTGGAGCGGCAGCAAGTGCACCTTTGGCAGTGAGTGCGGCAATCACAATCCTCAATCGAGGTGGCTCATTTATCGATGCAGGTATTGCGCTATCTGCGGTGATCTGTGTTGTTGAACCCGGAGCCTCACACCTTGGTGGAGATGCATTCCTTATCACTCATCATGCCAAGTCAAAGGAAAATCTCGCGTTTAATGGAAGTGGCGAGGCGCCGCATCGTGCAACGGTGCAGGCCTATCCAAACGGCATTCCTCTGCATGGATTTAAATCTGCAACTGTTCCTGGATTAGTTTCAACGTGGTTTGAAGCCCATGAGCGCTACGGAAAACTCTCCTTTGCCGAACTGTTGGCACCTGCCATTGAATATGCAGAAAATGGATTTGCAGCAACGCCGGGTTTTATTAAACGAATCGCTGCCCATTTAGCTATAGCTCCCGACACTGAGTTATTTAAAAATATGGGAATCGATACCAACTCTAAAGTTGGAGATTTAATAGTTCAAAAAGATCTCGCCGCTTCACTTCGTGCAATTGCCAACGAAGGCCGCGCAGCATTTTACGACGGTGAAATTTCAAGACAGTTGATTATCGCTTCAGATGGATGGTTTAATGCGCAGGATTTGGAATCACATGCGACGCGTGTATTAGCTCCACTCTCAATTAAATATCGCGATTTCACTATCTATGGCCAGCCTCCCCCAACTCAGGGAATGATTTTGATGGAAGAGCTTCTGCTCTGTGAGCGATTTAATATCTCCTCCTTGGGTCAGGCCGATCGCATTCATATTGGCGTCGAGAGTAAAAAAATTGGCTTCACTGATAGAAATCTTATCCTGGGCGATCCTGAGTTTCTCGACGTCAATGTTGAGCAGGCATTATCAAAGGAGAATATTGATTGGCGGCTTTCACAAATTAATCTGACAAAGGCAAATAATGAGAGTGGGGCAACAGCCGAGGGTAGCGATACGACCTATTTTTTAGTCGCTGATGTCGAGGGTAATGCCGTCTCCTGGATTCAATCGGTCTTCCATGGTTTTGGCAGTTCGTGGGTGATTCCTGGAACTGGAATCGTATTAAACAACCGATTAACTGGCTTTTCTTTGAACTCTCAATCCCCCAACTTCATTCAACCTGGAAAACGCCCCGCTCACACGCTGAATGCATGGCTGGCTACACGAGATGATGGCTCGCTTTATCTCGTAGGTGGAACACCAGGGGCTAATATCCAAGTTCAAACGAATCTGCAGTTAATAATTAATGTCGTGGATTTAGGAATGAATGTTCAAGAGGCGATTGAATCTCCGCGATGGCAACACTTAAGGGCTGCTGGACAAAGTTCGCTGGAAGAAAATGGGAGCGGGGTTTTAGAGATAGAAGATCGAGTGAGTGCAGAAATAGTTGAAGATTTGAGAGCAAGGGGCCATGAGATCTCCGCAATAGGAGCATGGGCACATGGATCTTCAGTTCAAATGTTAGAGGTCTCACCAACGGGCACATACATGTTCGGCTCCGACCCACGTTGTGAAGGCCTAGCCTCCGGAATTTAGTTGCTAGAGCAATACAGTAGACAGCCTCTACGATAACTCTATGTCGCCTCCCGAGCTACCTCACGATCCACAGTGGATGCGCGCTAATACTCTTTTTTCAGTAGGCAACGCTAAGGCCGAAATCGCACTCATTGGAGTACCCGCACATGAGAGTTCGATATCTGCAACGAATGCGCATCTAACCCCTTCTGCAGTCAGAGCGGCGCTTGCGCGTTATTCAACTTTTTCTACATCGGCCAACGTTGATTTAGCTGGACATACTTTTATTGATTTAGGTGATGTGGAATCCCCCGATGGAGTTGATGGTCATGAGCGAGTGAAGAAAGCGGTTAATGGTTTATTGAGTGTGCACAAGTTAGTTATTGCACTCGGTGGCGATAATTCAATTACCTACTCAGTTGCATCTGCTTTATGGCCAGGTTTATCTAACGTTGGTCTTATCACCTTTGATGCCCACCATGATCTGCGAGATGGTCATTCAAATGGCTCTCCCGTGTGGCAGCTAATTCAAGCAGGTTTACTAGGCAAAAATATTGTTCAGATAGGTATCACCGACTTTGCAAACAGTACTGAATACTCAGCGCGCGCTAAAGAAAATGGCATCACCGTTATCTCTCGAGCAGAGTTACGTACGCGCACAATTTCCGATGTCGTTCAACAAGCTCTAGAAGTTGCAGGTGCGGGTGGTCGTGAAATCTATGTTGACCTAGATGTCGATGTGTGTGATCGCAGCGTTGTGCCAGCGTGTCCCGCCGCAATGCCAGGTGGAATATCTGCCGATGAACTGCGACAGGGCGCGTTCCTACTTGCTGCCGATAAGCGGGTTCGCGCTATCGATATTACTGAAATCGATGCCGCCCTAGATTCCCCAGATCAACGCACAGTGAGACTTGCTGCGCTATTAGTTTTAGAGGCCGCTAGCGGTTTTGCATCTAGGTAAGTTCTGGAACAACTTCTTGAGCCGCAGTTAAAACTGCTCCAGAATTGATTAATGTTGTTGCAGCCTCCAGCTCAGGAGATAAGAAGCGATCTGGACCGATTCCTGGCACAGTTTTACGTAGTTCTTTAATAACACGGGCAGTGGCTGGTGATGGTGTTAAACCTTTGCGATACTCGATTGCACGGGCCGATGTCAACAACTCAATTGCCAGAATTCGTGAAAGATTTTCAACTACCTTTCGCAGTTTGCGCGCAGCCGACCAGCCCATCGACACGTGATCTTCTTGCATCGCAGATGATGGAATTGAATCCACACTCGCTGGTGTCGACAGACGTTTATTTTCACTGACTAGCCCTGCCTGTGTGTACTGGGCGATCATGAGCCCGGAATCTACTCCTGGATCATGGGCGAGAAACGGTGGCAGACCAGCTGATCTGTGTTGATCTAGCGCTCGGTCGGTACGACGCTCTGACATTGAGCCTAAATCTGTCGCTGCGATCGCCAGAAAATCTAAGACATAAGCAATGGGTGCGCCGTGAAAGTTACCATTTGATTCAACTCGACCGTCGGGCATAACGACTGGATTATCAATCGAACTTGCAAGCTCGCGTGCCGCAATAGTCGATGCATGAGAAATTGTGTCGCGTACCGCGCCATTTACTTGTGGGGCACAACGAAGAGAATAGGCATCTTGCACGCGCGAATCATTTTCTAAGTGCGATGCAACGATACCTGAACCCCTTAACATTGCATAAATATTGGCCGCACTTACGGTCTGGCCAATGTGTGGCCGAAGTGGTGCATGCAAATCAGGTGCAAAGACGCGATCGGTACCAAGCAGACCTTCGATACTCATCGCCGTTGTTATGTCGGCAACAACACATAAGTGTTCAAGGTCTGCGCAGGCCATAATCAACATACCGAGCATTCCATCTGTGCCATTAATTAATGCCAGACCCTCTTTAGCCTCTAGCTCGATTGGTTTAATCCCAGCTGTATCTAAAGCCTGCATTGTTGGCATTTCAATCCCATGAGCATCGTGAACCCGACCTTCACCCATTAATGCGAGAGCGCAGTGAGATAGTGGAGCTAAATCACCACTGCATCCCAAAGATCCGAACTCTGGAACTACTGGGGTAATTCCTTTGTTAAGGAAATCAACATACGTTTGTGCTAGATCTACGCGCACGCCAGTACGTCCCGATGCCATTGTGCGAAGGCGCAGAAACATCAACGCCCGCACTACTTCGCGTTCAATCGCCGGGCCTACGCCTGCGGCGTGGGATCTAATGAGAGATTTTTGCAGTTGAACGCGATCTTGCACATCGATGTGACGATTAGCAAGTGCGCCAAAACCAGTTGATACTCCATACACAGGAACTCCGCCAGCGGCATAATCCTCAATGAAAGCACGTGTTGCATTCATCGCATCGATTGCGTGTTGCGAAAGTTGAACGTGTGCGCCGAATCTAGCAACGGCAATCACATCATCGAATGTGACGCCCGAAGTTGACAGCGTGATTGTTTTAGATGAGCTGGAGGCCATTGCGCCAAACCTGTTCTATTAAGTTAACACCTGGGCGATATGCCACATGAATATATGAGGGAGCGTTGAGAATTTGGAAATCTGCGCGTGCTCCTTCAACTAAATGGCCAATGTCAGTACGACGCAAGGCTTTAGCACCGCCCATTGTGGCCGACCAGATTGCTTGCTCTGGAGAAAAATGCATCTCACGCACGGCAATTGCGATGATAAATGCCATGCTCGTTGTATACGAAGATCCCGGATTGCAGTCCGATGCAAGTGCCACCGTAATACTTGCCTCTAATAGTGGGCGAACATCAGGATATGGGGATCTCGTTGAGAACTCAGCACCGGGCAACAAGGTTGCAACCGTTTTTGACGTTGATAGCAGTTCAATATCCCTCTCACTAACATATGAAGCGTGATCGACAGATGCGGCATCTAATTCAACGCCTAACGAAATGCCCTGGCCCTCTTGAAGTTGATTTGCATGAATGCGCGGCATCAGACCTTTTGCAATACCTGCCTTCAAAATTCTGCGTGCATCATCGACTCCAAATGCGCCTTTGTCACAAAAGACATCTATCCACTTTGCATGAGGTTGTACGGCATCAAGCATTGCCCCACATACTAAATCAACATAATCCTTAGGTGAATCTTTGTACTCGATAGGTACAACGTGTGCGCCAAGGAAGGTTGTTTCATCGCTAATTTTATGGGCGATTTCAAGTGACCTGCGTTCATCATTTACCGTTAAACCGTAGCCCGACTTGATTTCAACGGTGGTGGTGCCACCCGCGTTTGCCTCAGCTAATAAAAACTTGGCGTGAGTGAGCAAGAGTTCATCGCTGGCTTTGCGAGTTTTTTCAACTGTAGATGCAATACCGCCTGCCGTGTAACTCTCCCCCAACATTCGTGCTCGGAATTCGTTACTACGATCTCCCGCAAAGATCATATGTGTATGGCTATCAACGTATCCAGGCAAAACACACATTCCCTCGGCATCGATAGCTTTCTTAATCTGTTTCGTTGGAGCATCAGTAGTTGATCCAGCCCACGCGATAACGCCATCTTCAATTAACAGCGCGCCATCTTTAATTAAACCAAGCTTGGTTCCATCGTAGGTGGGGTCATTAGTAACTAACTGACCGATATTTGTAATGAGGGTACTTGTCATGTTTTACTCGATATCTAACATTGGAACATGGACGTGGAGTTTTCGCGCTGTATCGATTGCACTTTCATATCCCGCATCGGCATGTCGGATAACTCCCATGCCAGGATCATTAGTTAATACGCGTGCTAACTTTTTCGCCGCTAACTGTGTGCCATCGGCGATAGAGACTTGACCTGCGTGAATTGATCGGCCCATTCCAACGCCGCCTCCATGGTGAATCGATACCCATGATGCCCCGGATGAGATATTGACCATGGCATTGAGCAGGGGCCAGTCGGCGATGGCATCGGATCCATCCAGCATCGCCTCAGTTTCGCGGTATGGAGAAGCAACGGAGCCACAATCTAAGTGATCACGCCCAATAACAATCGGCGCTGATACTTCGCCGCGTGCAACTAATTCATTAAATGCCAACCCTGCTTTGTCACGTTCGCCGTAGCCCAGCCAACATATACGAGCGGGCAGACCTTGGAAGGCAACTTTTTCCTGTGCCAGCGTTATCCAGCGATGTAGAGCTTCATTGTCTGGAAATAAGTCAAGGACAGCCTTGTCGGTACGGTAAATGTCTTTGGGATCACCTGATAAAGCAACCCAGCGAAATGGACCTTTGCCTTCACAAAATAGCGGGCGAATATAAGCTGGCACGAAGCCCGGAAAGGCAAAGGCGCGCGCGTATCCACCTTGACGTGCCTCATCGCGGATTGAATTACCGTAGTCAAAGACTTCAGCGCCTTTATCCATAAAGCCCACCATGGCTTCAACATGCTTAGCCATAGAGTTTTGAGAACGCTTAGTGAAATCGGCCGGATCATCTTTTGCCAGTTGAGCCGCGCTATGAAAATCGACGCCGATTGGAATATATGAAAATGGATCATGGGCCGATGTCTGATCGGTGACGATATCGATGGGAACATCCATTGACAGTAGAAGTGGAAATAGCTCAGCGGCATTTCCAACTAATCCAACCGATAGGGGAAGGCCAAGGTTTTTTGCTTTTAAAACCCGTTCGATGGCATCATCGACGCCATCGGCAATTTCATCTAAGTATTGTGTCTTAATCCGTTTTTCAAGACGAGAGTTATCGACATCGATTATTAAACAGACGCCACCATTCATGGTCACAGCAAGCGGTTGGGCACCGCCCATTCCACCGCAACCGCCCGTTAAAGTGAGCGTACCCTGCAAAGTTCCATTAAAACGTTTTTGTGCAACGGCTGCGAATGTTTCATAAGTGCCTTGCAGAATTCCTTGGGTACCGATGTAAATCCATGAGCCGGCAGTCATCTGACCGTACATCGTGAGACCTAACTGTTCTAAGCGCCGAAACTCTGGCCAGTTAGCCCAATCGCCGACAAGATTTGAATTTGCGATTAAGACTCTCGGTGCCCATTCATGTGTTTGAAAAACTCCAACTGGCTTACCTGATTGAACCAGTAACGTCTCATCATCTTTTAAATTTGTCAGAGATTTTACGATTGCGTCAAATGCCGGCCAATTGCGTGCAGCTTTTCCGGTGCCGCCATAGACAACTAAATTCTCTGGGTGTTCGGCCACTGCCGGATCTAAGTTGTTGTGCAGCATACGAATTGCAGCCTCTTGTGCCCACCCTTTAGCCGTTAAATTCGAGCCGGTAGCTGCGTGGAGGATTCGAGCAGTACTTGTCATGCAGGCAAGGTTATCGCGACGAGCATTCCAATAGATAGCCTTACAAATTAAGGTTTTTAGCCCACTCTTGGTACTTCGTTGAGAGCTCTTTTACCTGCGAAATTTCTTGTACTTTTGAACGTTCGCCATTTTTTGCCGCATATAAATCGGCAATTGTTACTCCATGCTCTGGAACTTTAATTACATTAATTGAATCTCCAGACGTGATTTCACCCTCTTGAATTATCCTCAAATATGTTCCGGGTCTGCCAGCGGCCATAAACTCTTTGATCAAAGTCGGGCGTTGCCAAAAACCCGCAAATACACGACATGGGATTCGTGGCTGTGAAACTTCCAGAATTACCGAACCAATCTCCCACTGCTCACCGATTACTGCCGCGTTTACATCAATACCGAGCGTTGTTAAATTTTCACCAAAGCGTCCATTATCAATACTGGTACCAATCTCACCTTCCCACCAGTCAGCATCTTCACGGGCATATGCATATACGGCCTGGTCATATCCCCCGTGAGATTGTGTGTCGACGATGACATCATTGGCTACGTGCTCCTGCGCGAATACAACCGCACCATTAACAGAACGTTTATCTATTCCAGTTTTGCCTTCGCTACCTGTCCACTCACCCTCATGAACAATAGAGGCGATGTTTATTGATAAAACTTTCAAGAATTAAACCTCTGGATAGTGGCAAGCAACTTGCGAGCTACCGACCTGTAAAAGTTCGGGCACATCTGTGCGGCACTTGTCAGTAGCTTTCCAACAGCGAGTATTAAAGACACAGCCGGTAGGAGGATTTACAGGGCTAGGTAAATCACCAGAGAGAATAATTCGCTCGCGGGTTTTTTCAGTGCGTGGATCTGGTTGCGGTACGGCAGATAATAAAGCCTTTGTATATGGGTGGTGTGGGGAGGCGAAAAGGGCATTAGTTTCGCCAATTTCCATAATCTTGCCCAAGTACATCACCGCGACACGATCTGAGATATGTTGGACCACCGATAAGTTATGTGCGATAAAAACCATACTGATTCCATCTTGCTCTTGCAGATCTTCAAGTAAGTTAATTACTTGTGCTTGAATTGAAACATCAAGAGCGCTAACTGGCTCATCAGCGATAATAAAACGGGGTTTCAGGGCGATTGCGCGGGCGATACCAATGCGTTGGCGCTGACCGCCTGAGAACTCATGTGGATAGCGATTAAAGTGCTCGGGGTTTAAGCCAACGCGCTCCATTAAAGATTGCACTGCGTTCTTGAGACCACCCTGCGGATCTATACCTTGAATTTCAAAAGGCGCTGAAATGATCTTGCCTATAGTCTGACGAGGATTTAGCGCTGTGTATGGATCTTGAAAAATAATCTGCATCTGCGAGCGAAGTGGCCGCATTTTGCCAGGTTTAAAATTAGTAATATCTTGACCTTCAAAGATTAAACGACCAGAAGTAGGCTCATTTAATTTCAATATTGTTCGTCCGGCAGTTGTCTTTCCGCAACCCGACTCACCAACTAATCCAAGAGTCTCTCCGGCACGAAGTTCGAATGAGATTCCATCAACGGCCTTAACTACCTCTTTTTTACGCGAGCCCCCCACAGGAAAATGCTTGGTGAGGTTATCAACTTTCAAAATTACATCGTTGCTCATTAGCGAACCTCTTTGAGTTCTTCTACAAAGAGACGATCTCGTGTGGCTTCGGCAACATGGCAACGCGAAAGATGAGAAGGGCTATTACCCAATAATTCCGGCCGATCGGTTGCACAAATATTGCCAACTGCATACGATGTGAATTCGCAACGAGGTGCAAATGCGCAACCAATGGGTAAGTTGATCAATGAAGGCGGCTGTCCAGGGATAGCCTTTAATCGTTCAGAGCCATGAGTTGAAATTCGAGGAACTGATTTGAGTAAACCTAATGTGTACGGAGCAGCTGGCTTATAAAAAACATCATCTGCAGACCCTTGCTCGACAATGCGCCCGCCATACATGACCGATACTTTGTCGGCTACCTGTGCCACTACACCAAGATCATGTGTGATCAGCAAAATTCCCATATTGAACTCTTTTTGTAGCGAGGCCAATAAAATCAAAATCTGCGCCTGCACCGTCACATCTAACGCTGTAGTTGGTTCATCGGCGATTAATACACGTGGCGAGTTCATGAGCGCCATCGCAATCATCACTCGTTGGCGCATACCACCTGAAAATTGATGTGGGTATTCATGAGCTCGTTGATCAGGTTCGGCTATGCCAACTAGATCTAACATCTCAATGGCGCGCTTAAGCGCCTCTTTTTTCTTGCCAGGATTGTGAACTAAGTACGCTTCAGCTAATTGATTACCGATTCGGTAATAGGGATGAAGTGAAGACATGGGATCTTGAAAGATCATCGCCACTGCGCGTCCGCGTACCAATCGAATCTCTTCATCACTTGCTGTGACGATATCTAGACTGCTATCTCCAACTTTTAAATGAATTGAGCCAGAAAGTTGAGCCGCCCCTTTTTTATGCAGACCCATCACAGAAAGACCAGTAACGGTTTTACCTGAACCTGATTCGCCGACAATAGCTACGGTTTCGCCTTCATTCAAGGACAATGAAACACCGTCAACTGCTCGCACTAGGCCATCATCGGTCGGGAAGGCCACGTGAAGATTTTCAATTCTTAAAAGTTCAGCCATTAGATCCTCACACGCGGATCAAGAACGGCATAAAGCATGTCAACAATTAAGTTCATTACAATAACTACCGATGCCGCCAAAATCGTGGTTGCAAGTACAACCGGAAGATCAAATTCAAAGACCGAGCGCAGCGTTAAGCGGCCTAAACCTGGAAGATTAAAGATAGTTTCTGTAATAATCGCGCCACCAATGAGTCCGGCAAAGTCCAACCCTGCCAAAGTAATAATAGGCGCAAAGACTGCGCGCATAGTGTGCTTGAATAAAACTGTACGCTCTTTAACGCCTTTAGCTCGAGCGGTACGAATGTAATCTTCCCCCAACGTTTCCAATACGGCGGCGCGCGTAAATCGGGTATAGAGCGCAGCATAAGCAATCGCCAAAGTGATCCACGGCAAGATGAAGAATTGGAAGAATTTAAATGGATTTTCAATTATAGAGGTATAACCAACTAATGAGAGTGGAACTAACTTCCATTTAATAGTCACCCAAATCAATAACGCTAAACCTGTAACAAAAGTTGGAAGCGATGTCCCCAATAAAACAAAGACAGAGCTCGCTCTGTCAGGCCACTTATTCTTAAATCTAGCGGCGACAATGCCAAGACTCACTCCGACAATTAGCCAAAGAATGAGTGCTCCAAGTGCCAAGCTCACTGTTACTGGCAATGCCTCGCGCAGTAAATCGGTAACACAAGCATTTTCATTAAATGAATACCCGAAAGCTGGCGCTGGGCAGCTGAATGCGGCGCTTCCTGCTCCGTATGAACGCCCGAAGAAAATTCCACTTAAAAAAAGAAAGTACTGCATATAAAGAGGTTTATCGAAGCCAAGTTTAATTCGATTACCTTCAATTATCTGTTCGGTACAACGCTGTCCGCACGTCAAGGCTGCTGGATCAAAGGGAATCAGCGAGAAGATTGCAAAGACGACTGCCGAAACAATCAAGAGTGTAATAATTGCAAAGAAAATTCGACGAATAAGAAAATTCCGCATTGTCACTCCTCTCGTAACTCATTCAAGCTCTACACTCATGTAAATACTCCTGGCGCTCATCGAAATGTGCGCCAGGAGTACTGTACTTCGAACTTCTTAACTTTTCTTACATAATTGATGTGAGATTATTCGTTAACCCACATCTTGCCGAATGCTGGGTTGCCCTGAGGTACCCAGAAGAACACACCGCGTACTTGTGATCCCCAAACAAACTGAGCCTTACCAAAGATTGTTGGTAATACCCAGAAGTTCTTCATGGCCTGTGCATCTAGTGCCTTCCACATCTTTGCCTGCTGGGCACGATTAGTGGTCAACATGGCTTTGTTGACAGCATTCTCGAAAGCAGGATAGGCAGGATCGCTTGTGTTCTGTGAGATGTTGAATCCACCGAATGAGGCGAAGAGCTCAGGAATAACTGTTGATGCATTTGCCCAGTCAGCTCCCCAACCTGAAATTGATAGGTCGCTCTGCTTGTCAGGGTTCATAACCGTTGGGTAGTAACCGGATGCGATTGGATTGAATGTGACCTTAATTCCGGCACGTGCATAAGCTGCAGTATCGATTGGAATTGTGTCGTTGAGTGTTACCGACGAGCGAACGTCGATCTTTAGTCCTGTCTCAGTTGCCTTCTTGTAGTCTGCAGGACACTTAGTCTTTGCAGTTTCCATGAGAGCTAGAGCCTTTGGAATATTTCCAGTTGGAATAAAGTCCGGGCTTCCTGGACCAACGACCTTGGTCGGTGCATAATCAGTTGCAAGAAGTGGGCTAATTACACCAGTTGCATATGAACCCGCATATGTTTCTCCACCTGCATAGTCAAGTAAAGCCTTAGCGTTGCGTGAGTAGTACATGGCCTGTCGTATTTCGATACATGGCATTGCTTTTACGTTGAATGCATAGTAACGAGCATATGGATCTGGATTGTTCATGCGACGGTTCTTAAATTTAGGATCATCGAAGAACTTGTCATTATTTGTTGACAAAGGCTCAGAGAAGTTAACTGCCGATGGAATTGTGTCTCCCAAAATAATCTGGTCAATTACTTCCTCATCGTAGCCAAACATGATGACAACTTCATCAGGGTATGGAGTACGAACTGGATCTGAAGACTTTTTCCACTTTGAGTTACGAACAAGCTTTAACTGAGTCTTGCTATTTTCTGCGATCTTGTAAGGACCCGTTGATTGTGGACGTAAGTCGTACTTGTCACCCTTATCTAACTTCTTTTGAACTGGAGAGATGACTCCATATGTTGCAAGGTAGTTGAAGTCGGCAATTGATTTATTTAACTTGAATGTAATTGTTCGGTTATTTTTTGAGCAACTTACTGCCTTCTTGAAAGCTGCAAGTCCGGCTGGATCCTTTTTGTAAGGACCCTTGAAAACTGAGTTGCCATCGGCATCTTTTGGAATATTTAACCAAGCCTGTAGGTAGCCAGGACCGTCGGTGATGACATCAGTTGCGAAGACGCGTGAGACACCGTATTGAACATCGGTACACGTGATTATTTTGCCATCTTCAAAAGTTGAACCTGGGCGAAGTGTGAACTTCCAGGTCTTAGCTGCATTGCTTGGAATACCGGTGTTAGTTGCAAGGTCGGGAACAAGCGTCGCACCTTTTGCACCTGGAACTGGATTGTAGGCAACGAGCGTACGAGTCATGAATGAGTTCATGAACGCTAAATCGCGACCTGTATAGATACGTGATGGGTCGTAGTGATCTAAGCGCGGATTGTGCTCAAGAAAAGTGAGAATTCCACCAGTCTTTGGTTTTACAACGGCGGCGGCAGATGTTGCGCCAGCAACCATCACGGCGCTGACGGCAAGTGCGCTTGCAGCCGTGATTACAACGGCACGGCGAAGAGCAGAGTGATTGCTCATTGACGTTTTTCCTTTCATTGGGGGGCGCAAAGAAGACGCCATTGGGATAGATTCAAGCATGTTTTGCTTGATTACACCACAAAACTTGCGGATGAGTTAAAGATAAAAGCCGCTTTGGTGAAGATTCGGGGCGTTCGTTGTGCCTAATTTGTGGATTATCAGCGATCGGCCTTCGGATCTAAGGCATCTCGAAGAGCGTCACCAACAAGGTTAAAGGCCAAAACAACGATAACTAATGAGCCTGCCGCAATTAAGAAGAAACTAGGCATAACGGTTACATAACGTGTCGCATTTGAGAGCAAGATTCCCCAGGTTGATGCTGGGGGTTGGACGCCAAGGCCTAAGAAAGAGTACACAGCTTCCGCAGCTAAATAACCGGGCAATGAGAGAGAAACAACAACGATGACCGGAGCCCATAAATTGGGAATGAGTTCTTTTGTAATAATTCGCCAGCGTCCAGCGCCCATTGCTTGCGCAGCGGTTACAAACTCACGCTCACGCAAACTTAGAACTTGGGAGCGGATAAGACGAGAAAAGCCAGGCCAACCAAAAAATGAGAGAAAGAACACTAAGAAAATAATGCGAGCGTTATTTCCTTGAGCAATACCTGACTCTTCAATACGCGCCACCATTGGTCGATTGAGTGCAACAATCATGAAAAATGCTGGGAAGGCGAGCAAAAAGTCGGTTGTGCGTCCAAGATAGTTATCGATTCGGCCTCTAAAATATCCACCGATAATGCCTACGAATAATCCAATAGTCAAAGCAGTCACAGTTGTTAAAATCGCAATCAAAAAAGATATTCTTGAACCGTAGAGGAGTTGCGCAAGAAAGTCGCGACCCGTACCAGGGATTAACCCAAGTGGATGATCCCAACTGAATCCAACTTCGGGAATTCCACTTGTGTCTAAAACATCTAAATTTAGAGTATCTGGATCAACTCCGACAATTTTTGCTACGAGTGGAGCAAAGAGTGAGAGCAAGAGAATTGTAATACTCACAATTGCCGCGCCTACACCGACTTTATTGCGCTTAAAGCGCATCCAAGCGATTTGGCGGGGACTACGCCCTTGGATTCCCCCAATATTCATCGAGGTTTGGGCGATCGCTGATTTTGTACTCACGGTACCTACTCTATACTTGGCACGTTGATTCTGGCACCATTTCTGGTGTGGATAAATTTCAAGAGGGGTTTAAGTTCTATGAAAAATTCTCTGACTACATTTAAAGCGGTTGCGGCTACCTTTGCCCTTCTTTTGCTACTGACTGCATGTGGAGGTAAAGCCGCCGAATCAACTACAACGACCGAAGAGGGACAAGCTTTGACTGAGCCTGTAGAAACCACCCCTCAAGCCACAGGTGGATTTGATGCCCCTGTTATTACCCCTGACCAAGTCAGCTACACGCTCTCATCCCCAACAAACTTTGAAACTGGACAATTTGCCGCAGGACAACTTCCAGGACAGCTCAATGAGAAATTTACAGTCTCAGTTACTAATAACTCCGCTGCAGCTTTAGATCTTGCAACGTTGATAGTTCAGGGGAGCACCGCCGCTGGCACATGCGCCGATATTTTTGATGGCGATAACGCGATGGAAGGTGCACCAACTAATCCATTGGCAGTTGGGGCGACCAAGGTTTTTGATTGGGGATTGTCGTGCCCAGGTGCTGTTGGTGATGAATTTACCGTCGCTCTGTCAAATGCCGGTGCGAATATCGTAGAAGTAAAAGGCAAGCTCGCATAAATCTCTAACGAAGATGGGCCTGTTCGTTAAGGCTTCGCAATGCTCGCAAGCCATCACTTGGCCATATTGAAATCGTCGTGATTGAACATGGCGAAACGTCGATGTGAAAAATCGATTCGGCTGGAGCACCAACTGCTAACTTCGCCGCGGTTTTAATAGTTCCATTGTGCGTAACCACAGCAACTCGCTGGCCAGGATATGTCGCAACAATCGCCTCTAGTGCCGCATCGATACGAAAAGAAACTGCGTCATATGACTCACCTTCTGGGACTGAAAAAGCCGTTGAACTAACCCATGCTTGATAATCGGCTGGATACTTCTCTTTTACTTCATCGATTGACAAACCATCCCAGATTCCGAAAGAGCATTCAATCCAAGCCTCATCGAAATAAATCGGCAAACCAGTGGCCTTTGAAATTGCTTCGGCCGTCTGCCTCGTACGATTAAGTGGCGATGCAATAATAATCTCTGGACTCAATTTAGCAATTGCTGTAGCTACAAGTTCGGCTTGAGCTAATCCCTCTTCAGTCAGCTGCGGATTAAGCGGACCATCGCCTGAAAACTTCTTCATCGGTGTCAAAGGTGTTTCGCCGTGGCGGATGAGAAATATAGTTGTTGCTTTTTCATTTGATAATAAGCGTTCAGTTAAATAGTTTTTACGAACTGAGATTACCTCTGCCCCACCCACCTGTAGATCGAGGGCCTTATTAGCTAAGCGGTCGGCGTGAGAGTTTTCATCGCGCGGTATCCAACTATACGTTACCAGGGCAGGAGTATGTGCAGCACGAGCATCTTGGGCAAGGGATCGCATATCTGCATGCTTTATCTGCCAACGGCCAGACATTTGTTCGACAACTAATTTACTATCCATCTTTACATCAACGGTTGCGTTTGGGTCCATAGCGTTAATCGCGGTTAAACCTGCAATAAGTCCGCTGTATTCTGCGACATTATTAGTTCCTATTCCAATAAAGTCATAGAGCTCTGCAATTATTGCGCCATTTTCAGTAATAACCGCGCCATAACCTGCAGGACCAGGATTGCCTCGCGAACCACCATCGGCAGTTAAAAGAAAATGGCGCGCCATTTCATTAAACTCCGCGCACCAAAATACATCGACACTCTTCGCATCGAACAACTTCATCTTCGGCTATATCGGTGATTCGCTTAAGTTCAACGGCGTTTATTGATAGATGGCAACCATTACAACTTCCAGCGATTAACGCCGCCGCCCCAGTGCCATTATTTGAAGTTCGAATTTTTTCGTACAGCGCAATTAATTCCGGGTTAACTGAAGCCAGGTTTTCACTGCGCTCTTTGGCTATTATTTCTAGTTCGGAGTTAATGGCGGCGAGCGCATTTTCTTTGCGAATCTCTAGATCGTCGATTTCGGCGGCACAATTAGCCTCCTGTTCACTCAATTCGCTGATACGAGCATTAATCTCATCGATTCGCATCATGACTTCAAGTTCAACCTCTTCGAGCTCTGCTCTGCGCGTACTTAATGTTCCCACTTCATGTTGGAGCTGCTCTAGCTCTTTGGGAGAAGCAGATCCTCCGTTTAGGCGAGCCTCATCACGTACTATGCGCATAACAATCTGTTCCACATCGGCCTCAGCACGCAGAAGTTCGCGCTTTACATCACTGAGTTCGGTCTGTGCACCTATTCGAAGATCACGAACGTTGTGCGACTTTATTCTCACATTAGCTAAGAGAGCGTGCTCGACAAGCGTCTGCGCCTTGTGGTTTAGCGCCGTTGTTCTTTGGTCAAGGCTGGCCGTATTGAGTATCTGTCGTTGATCATGTGGGCTTGCCTTCAAGGTCAACTCCTTCACGAACTTCTTGTGGGCGCTGAGGGTTTCGAACCCCCGACATTCTCGGTGTAAACGAGACGCTCTACCACTGAGCTAAGCACCCGCGCGCTCTTAACGAGCACTGGGGAATCTTACTTCAGCTACGTTGAAAAGGTAAATCCTCTTTACAGCGCTGCAATTGCCGCTTTGTAATCGCCTACATTGCGAGCATCACCGCTGCCATTAATGACGTGCCAGCGCACAATGCCCGCTTTGTCGATAACAAATGTTCCGCGAGTTGCTCGACCCCGTTCTTCATCAAAGACACCAAAGCTCTTTGAGACCGCGCCATGCGGCCAAAAATCACTGAGTAATGGAAATGTGTAGCCCTCGTGATCGGCAAATGCACGTTGTGAAAACATAGAATCACATGAAATTGCTAGTAATTGAACGCTCTCATTTTGAAAAGCTGATAGATCATCGCGCAATGCACATAACTCACCAGTACAAATTCCAGAGAAAGCAAAGGGGTAAAAAAGAACAACTACATTCTTTTCGCCCTTAAAAGATGCAAGCGATACTTTCTCGCCGTGCTGATTCACTAATTCAAAATTTGGAGCGGTCTGGCCAATTGTTATAGTCATAGATATAAATCTATCGTTTGCCCGATTTGCGTGCCACTAGACGTGTTGCGCACCAATCAGGTGCCACCGAGATTGTTGAGGTTTGACTTAATCCAGCAGTGGGAGCTGCATCTTGAATATCGCTTGGTTCGACATGACCTGCTCGATTAACCTTTGGCGTGAGGACCCAGATCACACCATTGTCAGATAAATATGTGAGTGAGTCCATTAGCTCATCGACTAAGTCACCATCGCCATCACGCCACCAGATGATTACCGCATCGACAACCTCTTGAGAATCTGAATCTAAGAAATCGGTTCCTGTAATCGCAGAGATCTCGTCTCGAACTTTGATATCGCAATCATCACCACGGCCGACCTCTAAAATCAGGTCACCTTTCTTTATCCCCATTCTGGTTGGCACGGGATAAGTCCACACAATCTATGTGAGATATGCAAGAGGTTTTGAGCCTAGATTTTTCATTTCGACTTACAGAGCAGTTCGGGCAAGAATAGGGGCATGAGCGAAAACTTCGAAGCGCCCGACCAGATTATCGACCAGTTGGTCGATACCGACCCTGCTGAAACCGCTGAATGGCAGGCATCTTTTGATGCAGCTCTTGCCCATTCTGGACCTGTTCGAGCACGATATTTAATACTCTCTCTTTTAAATCGTGCGCATGAGAAAAATATTGGAATCTCAGCACTTCGCACTACTGACTACATAAATACAATCTCACCTGAGAATGAGCCAGAATTTCCTGGGGATGAAAATATTGAACGTCGAATCCGAGCGATAAATAGATGGAACGCTGCAATGTTGGTGCACCGTGCCCAGCGTCCAGGGGTAGGAGTTGGTGGCCATATTTCAACGTATGCCTCATCGGCATCGCTCTATGAAGTTGGATTTAACCATTTCTTCCGTGGTCAAGATCATCCAGGTGGCGGAGATCAAATATTTTTCCAAGGTCATGCAAGTCCTGGAATGTATGCACGCGCATTTCTTGAGGGACGACTCAGTGAAATCCAGTTAGATGGCTTTAGACAAGAGCTATCGCATCCATCTGGAAGCCTCTCTTCATATCCGCATCCGCGTTTGATGCCGGATTTTTGGCAGTTCCCCACGGTGTCGATGGGTATTGGTCCGCTGAATGCAATTTACCAAGCACGATACAACCGTTATCTTCACAACCGTGGTTTCAAAGATACAAACGACCAACATGTATGGGCCTTCTTAGGCGACGGTGAGGTTGATGAGGTTGATACTCTCGGTGCTATTGGACTAGCCACACGAGAGAAATTGGATAATTTAACTTTTGTTATTAACTGCAATTTGCAACGCCTAGATGGTCCCGTTCGAGGCAATGGCAAAATAATCCAAGAGCTCGAATCAATATTTGGTGGCGCTGGATGGAATGTTATAAAAGTTGTATGGAGTCGTGATTGGGATCCATTACTTGCTCAAGATCGTGAAGGCGCTCTCGTTAAGTTAATGAACGATACGCTCGATGGCGATTACCAGACATTTAAAGCTGAATCCGGTGCATTCGTTCGCGAAAATTTCTTTGGCCGCGATCCTCGGACTGCGGCAATGGTTGCCGACTGGAGCGATGATAAAATTTGGAGCTTAAAGCGTGGCGGTCACGATTATAAGAAATTATTTGCCGCCTATACCGCCTCAGTCCAGCACAATGGCCGACCAACTGTGATTTTAGCTAAGACAATTAAAGGCTGGACTCTCGGTTCATCTTTCGAAGGCCGTAACTCAACTCATCAAATGAAAAAAATGAGCCTTGAGGATATTAAAGGCTTCAGAGACACGCTCCACTTGGAGATTCCAGATGAAGTCTTAGACAAGTATCTTCCTCCCTACTTTAAGCCTGCAGAAGGCTCGGCTGAGGCGCAATATATTGCAGAACGTCGGGCCGCTCTTGGAGGATCAATTCCGCGTAGACGTTCGATATCAAGGCCCCTTCCTCAGCCCGATGATTCAGTCTATGAATCGGTTAAGCGTGGATCGGGACAACAAGAGATTGCTACAACTATGGCATTTGTTCGAATGCTTAAAGATATTGTGAAAGATCCAGGTTTGGGCTCTCGCATCGTTCCTATTATTCCCGATGAGGCACGCACCTTTGGAATGGATTCACTCTTTCCAACGATGAAAATTTACTCACCCAATGGCCAGCAGTACATGGCCGTTGACCGAGAACTCATGTTGTCGTATAAAGAATCAACATCTGGCGTAATTTTACATGAAGGAATTAATGAGGCGGGATCAGTTGCCTCATTTACAGCGGTTGGATCTTCTTATTCAACACACGACGAGCCAATGATTCCGATGTATATCTTTTACTCAATGTTTGGCTTCCAACGCACGGGAGATGCATTTTGGGCGGCGGCCGATCAATTGGTGCGAGGTTTTGTGATTGGCGCAACTGCAGGACGCACAACGTTAAATGGCGAAGGCTTACAGCATGAGGATGGACATTCACATCTTCTGGCATCAACAAATCCAGCAGTCGTTGCATATGATCCCGCATTTGCTTTTGAACTTGGTCACATCGTAAAAGATGGACTCCGGCGTATGTACGGCGAAAATAGCGAAAACGTATATTTCTATATCACTGTTTACAACGAGCCATATATTCATCCAGCCGAACCAGAGAATTTAGATGTTGCAGGTCTGCTTAAGGGAATTTATTTATACTCTCCAGCAAAAAATCAAAGTAAAAAATCAGCACAGATTTTGGCATCTGGAGTCGGAGTGAATTGGGCGTTGAAAGCGCAGATACTTCTTCGTGAAGATTGGGGGGTTGAAGCCTCGGTTTGGTCGGTTACTTCGTGGAATGAACTTCGACGAGATGGGCTAAAAACCGATCGCCATAATCTCCTTAATCCGGGTGATAGGCGACGTGCATATATTGAAAGCAAGTTATTTGGACACAACGGTCCAGTCATCGCTGTTAGTGACTATATGCGCTCGGTTCAAGATCAGATTGCGCCATGGATTTCTGCGCCATTCATCTCCCTTGGCACCGATGGCTTTGGACTATCTGACACACGAGGTGCGCTTCGTCGACACTTTAAAGTCGATGCTGAATCCATCGCAATTACCACCTTGCAAGAGCTAGAAAAACTCGGTCACATCAAATTTAGCGTTGTGAAAGCCGCGATGGAGAAGTATCGTATTGATGACATATCGGCAGCTGATGCTGGTAACACGGAAGGCTCAGGTTGATTTCAAGAATTGCTATTAGCGATATCTCCCCCGCAGTATTCTTCGGGGGAGAATTTCTTCCCGTTAAGGCAGTTCCTGGGGAGAGAATTACTGTCAGTGCAACGGTTGTAATTGAAGGACATGAAAAACTAACGGCTGAAATTGTTTTGCACTCTGATAATGGAAAAGTGGTTTCGCGCAGCGCAATGGTCGAAAACTGGCCTGGCTCCAATCGCTTTGTAGGTGGAGTTAAAATTCCTACTGAAGGCAATTTCTTTTTTGTAGTTGAGGCAGATAGCGTTTCGAAATACCGCACTGTTTTTGGCTCGAGTGAAAAATATCCAATCCGTGCAGATCGAAAGCGTGCGCTCTTTGGTTCATGGTATGAATTTTTTCCGCGCAGCGAAGGTGCGATAAAAAACAAAGATGGGACGATTACGAGTGGAACTTTTAAAACGGCCGCTCAACGGATACCGGCAGTTGCCGCTATGGGCTTTGATGTTTTGTACTTACCTCCAATCCATCCCATTGGCCTTTCGCACCGTAAAGGCGCGAATAACTCACTCACTCCAAAAGAAAGTGATCCGGGTGTTCCCTGGGCGATTGGCAGTGCCGACGGCGGCCACGATGCAATCAATCCAGAGCTTGGAACTATGGATGATTTTGAAAACTTTATATCTATCGCAACTAAAAACGGAGTTGAAGTCGCTTTAGATCTCGCTCTACAAACGTCGCCGGATCACCCTTGGGTGAATTCAAACCCCCAGTGGTTTAACAAACGTCCTGACGGAACGATCGCGTATGCAGAAAATCCTCCAAAGAAATATCAAGATATCTACCCCCTTAACTTCGATGATGATTATGAAGGTTTACGAGATGAAATCCTGCGCGTTATTCGTTTATGGGTTTCAAAGGGAGTTTCAATTTTTCGGGTAGATAACCCACATACTAAGCCCGTTCACTTTTGGCAGGATTTACTAGGGATTATGCGAATTGAAAGCCCTGAAGTCGTTTTTCTTGCCGAAGCTTTTACAGCCCCTGCCATGATGCACGCGCTTGGAAAGGCGGGATTCCACCAGTCCTATACCTATTTCACGTGGCGAACAAGTAAATCTGAACTAATCGATTACGGGCGAGAAGTTTCGACTCAATCCGATGCATATTTTCGTCCGAATTTCTGGGTCAATACCCCCGATATCAATCCCTTTCATTTACATTCAGGTAACCCTGCAGTATTTGCACTTCGCGCTGTCTTGGCTTCTACACTTTCACCATCGTGGGGAATGTACGCAGGTTACGAGCTTTACGAACACATACCATTTAAATTAGATGGCGAAGAGTATCTCGATTCAGAAAAATATGAGATTAAAGTTCGTGACTGGGATGGTGCTGGTAAAAAGGGAGTTACTCTGGCTCCATTTATAACTCAATTGAATGCAATTCGAGCATCGAATTCTGCTCTGCACCAACTTCGAAACTTGGTTTTCCATAATACTGAATCCGATGCGATCATTGCCTATTCAAAACGTGATGATAATAATTTGATTTTAGTGATTGTCAATCTCGATCCAAATTATGCGCAAGGAACGATAGTTCATTGGGATATGAAATCATTGGGAATTAACGGAACTCATTTTGAAGTTGAAGATCTACTTGATGGCTCACACTTTAACTGGTCACCTGACACGTATGTATCTTTGGATCCAACACGGCCTGTTGGAAAAGTTGCCCATATTTGCAGAGTGAAAATCTAATATGGGTTTCTTCTCGAAGTTTCTTAGCAAAAAACAGATTCAGGAGATTGTGCCCGCGAGTTTTCTCAATCCTCACTCAACATTGGGGGAGCTTGACCTCCATTTAATCTCTGAGGGCCGCCATGAACAATTATGGAGAGCGCTAGGTGCACACGTCCGTCGTGATAAAGAAGGCACACTCCTTGGCACCGCATTCTCAGTCTGGGCTCCAAATGCCCGTGCCGTCTCTTTGATAGGAGATCACAATTTTTGGGATAGAAATACCAATCAAATGCTGCGCATAGGCTCTTCAGGCATCTGGGAGATATTTGTTGCAGATATTGGTAGTGGAATTAAATATAAGTTTGCCATCTGTGGCTTCGATGGCGCATGGGTCGATCATGCCGATCCAATGGCACGAGCTACACAAACCCCACCCCTGACAGCCTCAATTGTGGAAGAGTCAGAGTATCTATGGAGCGATGCCGATTGGATCGAAAGACGTAAAGAGTTTCAATCATGGCGCGCTCCCATAACTACTTATGAAGTTCACTTAGGGTCATGGAGGTTAGGTCTGACATATCGCGATTTGGCAGCTCAATTAGTTGAATACGTTAAAGAGCAGGGTTTTACTCATGTCGAGTTTATGCCAGTGACCGAACATCCCTACGGCCCATCATGGGGCTATCAAGTCACCTCTTTTTTTGCTCCTACATCGCGTTTTGGTGGACCGGATGATTTTCGGTTTTTAATAGACGCTCTTCATTTTGCAGGCATTGGAGTGATCCTTGATTGGGTACCGGCGCATTTTCCAAAAGATGAATGGGCGCTTGCACATTTTGATGGAACCGCGCTGTATGAACATTCAGACCCTAGACTTGGTGAGCATCCCGACTGGGGAACTCTAATTTTCAATTTCGGACGCAATGAAGTCCGCAACTTTCTGGTAGCGAGTGCGCTGTATTGGTTGACTGAGTTTCATATTGATGGTTTAAGAGTAGATGCAGTTGCATCTATGCTCTACTTGGATTATTCGCGTGAAGAAGGACAGTGGTTACCTAACAAAAATGGTGGTCGCGAAAACTTAGAGGCAGTGAAGTTGCTTCAAGAAGCCACATCAACGGCTTATCGAACTCACCCAGGAATCATGATGATCGCTGAAGAATCTACCGCCTGGTCAGGTGTAACTCGCGATACTTCCTCAGATGGCCTTGGTTTTGGTTTCAAATGGAATATGGGTTGGATGCACGATACTTTAAAATACCTAGAACACGACCCGATCCACCGCAATTATCACCATAACGAAATTACTTTCTCAATTCTTTATGCTTGGAGTGAAAATTTTGTATTGCCGCTTTCCCATGACGAAGTTGTACATGGGAAAGGTCAATTAGTAAATAAATTCCCCGGAGATCGTTGGCAAAAATTAGCTACATTAAGGGCACTCTATGGATATATGTGGGCTCACCCTGGCAAGAAGCTTCTCTTTATGGGAAGCGAGTTTGCCCAAAATGATGAGTGGAGTGAAAGCGCTGGTCTGCAGTGGTATCTAACTGAATTTGATGAACATAATGGCCTACAAAAAACAGTTGCTGCACTCAATAAAAAGTACTTGGGCACGCCTGCGTTGTGGCAAAAAGATACTTCCCCAGAGGGTTTTACGTGGCTTGTTAATAATGATGGCGCCGCTAATGTATTAGCTTTTGCGCGCTGGGATGATGCTTCTAATCCGCTAGTTTCTGTCACAAATTTTTCTCCAATGCCACATGAGCGTTATCAGCTCCCCTTTCCAACGACCGGTATATGGCACGAAGTTCTCAATACCGACGAGTTAGCATTTGGAGGAAGTGGAATTGCGAACCCAGCGATAACCCTAGAAGATGCTAGTCATCTGATCGCCCACATTGCTATTCCACCGCTTGCTACAGTTTGGTTTCAACGTTCTTAAAGATTTTTGCAAAATAGGGAACAGTAAGTAATAGGAAAGCTGGAATCAATAAGGCCAGAGAGAGTGAAAATACTTGTGCCGTCCAAGCTATCACTAACCTCAAAACAAAAACTGCAATATTATTTATAACTCCCATCTGACCGATGACGACACTTGATGGCGAACTAGAACGTATATTGGCTGCATTCATGATGCTTGGACCTAAAAATGATGAGCCAAGGCCGGCGATAGTGAAAGTTATACTTAAAATTATTAGTGAAATTGTTTTGTTTTCTACTCCAATGATTTGTGTTGCAAGAATTCCTATCAGAAAAGAGATTCCGGAAATGAGCGATGCACTTTTCACTAAGAATTCCATAGAAAATTTTGAGTATAAGAGGTGAATTGTTAGTCTGCCCGCAATCATCGCAAAAGTAAAGAGAATATAAGGAAGTGTGTGCGCTCCGCCTTTAATCCCAATATCTTCCTTTACAAATATTGCCGCCCAATCCCCCACACTGAATTCAAGAAAAATTGCACAGATAAGTCCACCGGAGACCATTCCATCGATTTTAAATCCCTTGAATAAGTCCGTGATTTTGTAATCAGTCTCAGAGTTCTGGTTAGGTTTAACTAGACTTTCATTGAGTTTAGTGATCGTAATTAACATAATAATTGAAACTAATAAAGAGAGAATAAGAATGTGTATTTCTAATGAAATTCGGTCAACGAGCAGCCCTGAAACAACTGCCGTAGCCAATGCGCCACTGCTCCAAAAGCCGCTTAAAAGCGTTACTACATGCCTTTGTGTGCGATCTTGAAAACTAAAGCCTTGGGCATTAATTGAAACATGGAAGGCAGATATCCCTGCTGCGTGAATTATGATACTAATGAGAAAAACAAGAGTTGAATTAGTATTGGTAAGCAGAATTAGACTAATGGCCATTGAAACGGCGGCAATACGCATTACTAACTTAGCTCCGAAATTATGCACAAGATGACCAACCGTAAAGAGTGATACAAGAGAACCTACGGCTGAGATACTGATTAATGATCCGAATTCGCCATTTGAAAGTGCTAAGTTAGCTTTTACCTCTGGAAATCGAGGCAACCAAGACATAATCAGAAATCCAAATAGAAAGAAAATGAGCTTCAAATAATTGAGCTCCCGATGGGAATTTAATTTCTTCACTAGAATAGTGCGTTCGCAAGTGCGCTGCGAGCTGCAGCAAGACGAGAATCTGATGGATCGACGAGTGCAAAAAGCCCCACTAAGTGCTCTCGCACCTTACTTCGATCTTCGCCAGAAGTTTCCTTCACTACATGTACTAAACGTGCAAATGCCGCTTCGACTCTGCCATTTACCATTTCCATGTCGGCAGCCATTAGTTGAATCGAAATATCACCAGGGTTCTGAACCGCCCGCTCAATCACCGTTGCTAGTTCTAAACCCTCACTTCTGATGAGCAACTGTGTTTGAGCCAAACCTAACTTTGCAAAATTATCTGAAGGTTTACGAGCGAGAAGCTTCTTATAGGCCGCTTCAGCAGCAACAAAATCGCCGACTTCAAGGGCGATCATCGCCTCATCTTCCTCAGGCTCACTTACTTCAACTGGGGCGGCCCCAACACCTTGCTCTGATGCAAGAGTTAAGACCTTATCGAGCACTAATCGAATCTGCGCTTCTGGGTAATTTTGTTCAAAAAGTGGAACCATCTGTTCACCTATCAAGGCGATTGCATATGGAATGCTCTTAGTCTGAAACGCTTGAGCAACATTTGGCTCGGCATCTACATCTAGGCGTCCTAAGGCCCAACTACCTTGATAGGCCGATTCAAGTGATCCAAGAAGTTTTACCATCTCCATCGACTCTGGCGAACGTGTAGACCAGGCAATTACAATGATGGGTTTTTTGTGCGAAAGTGGTAAGAATTCGGAGGTCAAATTCGCCGTCGTGACCTCTAACCCCGGCATTGGCCCAACCGGTGCCGCTTTAGGCTTTCCAAGTGAACTTAAATCTACCGCGCGAGCAAAATTTGGCGGATTACTCATCTGGCAATCTTACAGTGCCTCAACTTCAACACCCGAATCGCGGCGATAGGGCAAGACCTCTGTGACGTAGTTATCAGTGGCGAACTCAAGTCCAACGTCAACTCCTCTTTTCTCGCTTAGATACCAGCGATTTTCAAGAATCTCATGGAACATTTGTGCATGTTCAACGCGACCGCGTAACGCCTCAGGAACTCGATTAATTGTTGGTTCGAAGACTTCCACAAACCAGGTTTTAGCCATCTCAGTAACTGAGGCTCCTAACTTTTCTTCACGCGCGCAGTATCGATCAAAAGATGCAAGTAATCGCTTCGCTTGCAACTCCTCAGTCTCTAATCCCATTAACTCGCGCAGACGTGCACTGTGATATCCAGCTGCAACTAACTTAGGTTGAAAAGAGAGCATCTGTGTATCCCCATCTATGGTGATAGAAACCTCTTCAACGGCAAAACCTAAATCGTGCAAAGCGCGCATCGCTCCTTCAACTGCATGGCGATCTTTAGGATCTAACAGCTGACGCTCTTTTAGCGCCGCCCAGATTCGACGATAACGTCTAATAACTGCCTCTGCGGCACGTACTGGATCAATCCCGGGATTTAGAACTCCTGAAAGCGAAAGGTCCTCGAGCTCTGCGGCGACATTAAACATAGCAATATCCAAGTCATGTTCGCGTTGACCGTCACTGAGAGTTTTTTGAAACTCTCCAGTCTCGGCATCTACAAGATATGCGGCGAAGCCCTCGGCATCTCGCCTAAACAAAGTATTTGACAGCGAACAGTCACCCCACCAGAAACCAAGTAAGTGCAGACGAACAATTAATAGAGCCAGCGCATTTGCCATGGTGGTGATGTCATGGGCCGTTACAGATCCTGACAGTAAGACTCGATAGGGCAGGGAGTATGGCAGAAAGCGCGTAACGATTGCACAGGGAAGTTCTTCCCCATTTTTATCGGTTCGCCCTTCAACGACGGCAATTTGTTCGACACAAGGGGCGTGTACGTGTGTGAGTTCACGAAGGATTTTATATTCGCGATTGGCGAATTCACTGACCGTTTCCTTCACGGCATAGACATGAGAATCTGGATCCTTTGTCGCTCGCACCAAACGAACAACGTGGCGGGAAATACCTCTTTTTTCGGCTAAGGCTGGATCCTCTGGCCACTCCTCTAGGCTCAACTGCCACGGAAGGCCCGTGACAGCGGCAATCTCCTCGCCTAAACCAGTTATCCGTAGCGCCATAGAGCCTATTCTTGCCTAACAATGTAACGATTGGGTGAACTATCCGTCACTACTGATGTGTTGCTCACTTTAGAATAAGCCTATGGCTATTTCTGGACGAGTTAAGAAGGTCTCAAAGAAGGCAGTCACGGCACCACTACCAATATCAGATTTTGGAACTCTCGGTGCCCCGATTAATAGGGCCCACCCTTTCTACTTCGGTTTCATTGCAACACTTGGAGCTTTAACTGCCATCGTTCTAATGCGAGCCTTAGCAAGTGTGAGTCAGATATTTGTTCTCATCCTCATTTCCCTTTTTCTTGCAATTGGATTTAATCCTGCCGTCGAAGCATTGCGAGGTAAGAAACTATCTCGTGCAATGGCCGTCACAATCATATTCACTTCGGTGATTGCATTCGTAGTTTTCTTTGCATTTGTCGTAGCGCCACCAGTAGTCACTCAAGGGACTCAGCTCATAAATAAAGCGCCCCAACTAATCAATGACCTAACTAATTATGAAGCAATAAATAAACTAAACGAACAATTTGGTCTAATCGATACATTGCAGGCAAAATTGAAGTCAGTAACTTCAGATGGCACGTTGCTGGTGACTACTTTCGGTGGTGTGCTCGGAGTCGGCAAAACTATCCTCTCAGGCTTTTTTTCTTTTCTAACTGTTTTAGTCTTAACGCTCTACTTCATAACCTCCTTGCCTCAGGTCATTGAATTAGGACTTTCATTAGTTCCAGCAAGCAGGCGAGATCGCGTTGGCAGTCTAACTAATGCAATTATTGGCCGCGTTGGATCATTCGTTGGAAGCCAATTAATTATCGCAATTATGGCTGCTATTTTTGTCTTGGGTCTCTCAGTAATTATAGGTCTCCCTTCACCGTTTGCAATCGCGATGATTGTGCTTGTCTGTGGATTAATTCCACTCATTGGCCACTTCATCGGCTGCTCAATAGTTACCATAATCGCCTTAACACAATCGGTTTCACTTGGAGTTATTGCATTTGTTGCATATGTTATTTATGTGCAGATAGAAAACTATGTAGTTACCCCGCGAATTATGAAAAAGACGATGTCGGTACCTGGTGCGGTAACTATCATCGCCGCACTTATTGGATCTTCACTATTGGGACTCGTCGGTGGACTTTTGGCCGTCCCGGTTGCTGCAGCAATTATCTTAATTCTGGATGAAGTGGTTATTCCTCGGGCAAAATCGGCTTAAAATTCAAGGGGTAAGTCTTCGAAAACTCCCGTAACAGTAGCAGTGATTTGCGATAGTACACGGTGAACAAAAGGCTCACCAAGCCACAAGTGTTTTGCGCCTTCAACAGCGATAACTTTGATTGAAGGAATTTTGGAAAAACGTTTTCGTGCTTCATCGGGTTTGAGAAATTCATCAAATTCAGGAATGAGCGCTGTGATCGGTCGAGAGTCGCTGTTCCAGTACAGCAAATCACTTTCGATTGTAGTTCGAAGTGGTGGACTCAAAAGAATGAGACCCTTATGTCGATGATCTTTAGCATGTCGCAGAGCTAAGTCAGTTCCAAATGACCAACCGACTACCCAAACATTTTCTAATTTCAACGAGTCAAAACAGTATGCAAGCATTGCTTGAACATCTAATGCTTCGGCAGTTCCATTATCGAATTCGCCTGTACTAGTTCCGGCTTCACTTGCCGTCCCACGCGAATTGAAACGAACAACGGTAATTCCTGCCATCGCGGGTAATCTATTGGCTGCCTTTTTAAATACATGACTGTCCATCATTCCACCAGCTGTTGGTAATGGATGCAAACAGAGAATCGCCCCGCGTCTAGCCCCGAGTGGAGATGCAACTTCGCCTACGAGTTCCACACCATCAGTTGTTAGCACATGAAATGGAGTTCGAATTGAGGGCAAGACTGTACTGGGTCTAATAATCTCGGCCATGCTTCAAATTGTATCGACACACCACTACGCTTCTAACCATGGTAACTAAAGAAAGGCCCTCATTTAATTCGCACAATCCAGTAACTGGAGATGCACTTGGTACGTATCCAATTTTTAGCACGAGCGAAATCGAGAATGTTGTTAGCCGCGCGCGCACTACAACGGTGAAATGGCAGAGGATTGGTTTCAATAGTCGCCGGCAGGTATTGCTCGCATGGAGTTCTCTCATCATGAGACGTATAGAGCAGATTGCCGAATTAATTAGCTGTGAAACTGGAAAGCCGATGAGCGATGCTAAGTTAGAAGTCAGTATCGCTGTAAACCACATTGAATGGGCGGCGCGGCATGCCGAATCGATTTTGCGCACCTCACATCGCCGCCCCGGATTATTAATGGCCAATATGGCGGCAACTGTTGAGCGCTCCCCACTTGGAGTTATTGGCGTAATTGGACCCTGGAACTACCCCATTTTTACTCCAGTTGGTTCAATTTCATATGCATTAGCTGCCGGTAATACCGTTCTCTTTAAACCCAGTGAGTTCACGCCAGGTGTAGGAATGTGGCTCGAGGAGAGTTTTAATGAGGTTGCACCTTTCGCCGATATTTTCACGACGGTTACGGGTTTAGCGCAAACTGGTAGTGCACTCTGTGTAAGTGGAATCGACAAGCTCTCATTTACTGGCTCGACTCGTACGGCAAAGTTAGTAGCTGCCCAGTGTGCATCTGTAATGGTCCCTGTCGTTCTCGAGTGTGGGGGCAAGGATCCGGTAATTGTGGCAGCCGATGCCGATATTAAACGTGCAGTTGATGCAACTATGTGGTCTGCCATGGCTAATGCTGGTCAATCATGTATTGGTGCAGAGCGCGTATATGTCGATGAAAAAGTTGCCGATGAGTTTATTGCTCGAGCAATTGAACTTGCCGCAACGATTCACGCAGGTGCGCCAGGGGAAGGCAACTATGGTCCTATAACGATGCCTTCCCAGATTAAGGTTATTCGCTCCCACATCAAGGCGGCGATTGCAGATGGTGGTATTTGTGTTTATGGAGGACCACAATCGGTGAAAGCGCCATTCGTACAACCAGTTGTGCTAATAAATGTTCCCGAGAGTTCGAGCGCGGTACGCGAAGAAACGTTTGGTCCTATTATTATTATTAATCGGGTTACAACAATGCGCGAAGCGATCGATCTTTCAAATGCATCACGCTATGGCCTCGGTGCAAATGTCTGGTCTAAACGACAAGGAAAGAAAATAGCGTCTCAACTTCAGTGCGGAATGGTTGCAATTAATTCGACTTTCGCCTTCGCAACAATTGCTTCTGTACCTTTTGGGGGTGTCAAAGATAGTGGCTCGGGCCGAGTTCATGGTCCTGAAGGTCTCTTGGAATATACCTTCGCACGAACAGTTGTGCGTACCCGCTTTCATTTACCGTTGAAGCTTTTAAGTTTTAAGCGCAGCCCACACGATGATGCACTAGTAATTAAATTAACCAAACTACTCAAAGGACGTCTAGGCTGAAATACACCTAGAGTTAATATCTAGGGGCGTTGCGTGTACGTTCAGTATTAGGCCTTCGTTGATCTTTTTTAGACCAACATGCACTGTGCCAATGACGGCGACTCTCCTGATCATCTTCAAGCCAGGCAACAATGTGCGGAACCGCAAGGGGAATCATCTGATCACAGCCAGGACAGCGATATGGTTTATTTGATCCAGATCCAGTTAATTTGCGAACTGTATACAGACCTTCTTGGTGCTCTTCAAAGCTTTGATTCGATGATGTGCCTTCACGATCATCTGACTTCGGCCGCCTATTTTTGGGATAGTTTCTGCGCGGACTCATACCGATATTTTCTCACAGTATTGGCATAGTACTATCGCACCATGAATGCGATTGAAGTAACTGGCCTACGAAAGAGTTATGGGCCAATTCAGGCGGTCAGAGGGATCGACTTATCAATTTCATCGGGCGAAATCTTTGCTCTACTAGGACCAAATGGTGCAGGAAAAACAACCACCGTTGAAATTCTGGAGGGCTTTCGAAGCCGTGATGGCGGACAAGTCAGCGTCCTAGGTTTTGATCCCCGCAACGAAGGACACGCTGCCCGTGAGTGGCGTAATCGAATCGGAATTGTTTTGCAGTCAACCTCGGATTCAGGTGATTTAACGGTTGTTGAAACTATCGATCATTTCAGTGGTTACTACTCCAATCCTCGAAAAGTTAATGAAGTGATACATGCCGTTGGCTTGGATGACAAGGCCGGCTCGCTCATTCGTGAACTTTCGGGAGGTCAACGCAGACGTTTAGATGTCGCACTCGGCATAGTTGGCAATCCAGAGCTTCTTTTTCTGGATGAACCTACGACTGGCTTTGATCCAGAGGCAAGGCGAGCATTTTGGACACTGATTGAAAACCTACGAGGAAGTGGCACCACAATTTTGCTTACAACCCATTACTTAGATGAGGCAGAAGCGCTCGCCGATCGCGTCGCAGTTATAAATAATGGTCAGATTATTGAAATCTCTTCACCAACTGAGCTCGGTGGACGAAGTACTTCTAAGGCACTTGTTACGTGGCGCGAGTCTGGTGAGTTAAAGTCCGAGGCGACTGATAATCCAACAGCTCTAGTTAATAAACTAACCTCTATCTTTAATGGTGAAATTCCAGAACTCACTGTAACTCGCCCATCTTTAGAAGATATTTACCTTCGCATGATTGGTAAAACCCATGAATAAGATTCCTAGCGCCATCTCACTCGGCATTCGGCGCGGGGGTTTTGAGATTCGACAGTTTTCAAGGCAACGCGAGTCCGTTGTTTTTACACTTTTTTTTCCAGTAATTTTGCTGACAATTTTCGGATCGGTCTTTAAAGACACAATTGCTCCAGGAGTAACTTTTTCCCAGTACTTTGCGGCGGGAATGATTGCATCAGGTCTGGTTAATACTGGCTTTCAAGCACTTGCAATTACAATTCCACTAGAGCGCGACTTCGGAGCGCTCAAGCGGTTGCGCGGAACACCAATGCCGGCATCTAGTTATTTTATTGGAAAGGCAATTCTTGTCACAGTTAGCATGGTCATACAGATTTTCATGCTTTTTGGATTCGGCTTACTCTTCCTTGGTCTTGAAATGCCAACTGGCACTGATAAATGGATTACTTTCGCCTGGTTGGTTGTACTTGGAAGTGCATGTTCGACCGCACTCGGAATCGCATTTTCAATTATTCCAAAGAGTGGCCGAGGAGCATCGGCAGTTGTTTCGCCCATCGTAATTATTTTGCAGTTCTTCAGCGGCGTATTTTTCATTTTTACACAACTTCCACCCTGGATGCAACAAGTCGCTGCAATTTTTCCACTTAAGTGGCTCACCCAAGGCATGCGATCAGTCTTTTTACCAGATTCCTTTGCAGCGCAAGAGATCGCAAAATCTTGGGAAAATGAACGAACTTTTGCGGTACTAATAGTCTGGCTCATCATCGGTACCTTCTTTTCAGTCCGCAAATTTAAGTGGGACCGTGATTAAGCGCCTATTAATCCTTGTTATTGCGCTAACGTTAATAACACCAGTAGCGACAAGTGCTACTCAATCACCGACTCCAACGCCGAAGGCCACAGCAAGCAAGAAAATAACGCCAATTAAAAGGCCAGTTGTAAAAAAGATTGCGGTTATAAAAAAGAACGTCGTTACAAAAAAGGGCAAAAAACGCATCTCCCCTTCACCCTCTCCAAAATGGCCACCCGTTGGTTTCAAATCTAGCGGTGAGGTTTTTGCCAAAATTCCGAGTGCTAAGGAGTTAATTGGAACGGCATCGAATGATAAGAAATTAGCTAAAGCGCTGGCTCAAAAAGTTGATGGGGTGCCAATTTGTGAGAAATTCTCGTGTGGCGCAATTCAAGTTGCATCTCTCAATGGCTGCACGTGGTGGGAGGTTAATGCCAAGCTAGCAGGTGAGGTTTCCACTGAAGATGCAACAAGGATCACTTTTGGAACTATCCGAGCTTTAGTTAGAGCGACGGCGCCTAAAGAAATTGTGACTGTTCTACTTGTTAGCCAAGAGCCTTTAGAGCTCCATCACCGAATATCAGGGATTTCTGCAAACTGTCACCATGATGCTGCAAGTGAGAAAATACCAAGTTCAACATATACAGCGAGCAATAATTAGCGATTAGCTCCTGGAACCCATAGCTGATCACCAATATCTTTATTTACATATCGTGCTAAAACAAAGAGTAGATCTGAGCAACGATTTAAATACTTTGCTGTTATTGGACTAACTCCGCCACCAAATCCATGTATTGCAGCCCATGTACAACGCTCTGCACGGCGCACAACGGTGCGAGCGACATGAAGATGTGCAGCCGCTGGTGTGCCCGAAGGTAACACAAATGAGCGCACAGGTTCTAATTCGCTGTTGTATCTATCGATTTCCTCTTCTAAAAATTTAATCTGGGATTCAAGAACGCGAAGTGGTTCAAAGGCAGGCGAATCTACCACCGGCGTGCACAAATCGGCACCAACATCAAAGAGATCATTTTGAATTCGCACTAACAATGCGCGGACATCTTCACTCAAATTTTCTGTAGCAAGCACTACCCCGATGGAGGAGTTAGCTTCATCCACGGTGGCGTACGCTTCAAGGCGCGGATCATTTTTCGATGTTCGGCTCATGTCGCCTAATGAGGTTGTTCCATCATCGCCGGTCTTAGTGTAAATACGCGTCAAATTAACCATGCCTATAGCCTATAAGTAGACTGCGGGCATGGCATCTCTCGATCGTTTCCGCGTCACGGGAGGAGCAAGTCTGCGTGGAGAAGTTACCGTCACCGGAGCAAAGAACTCCGTCTTAAAACTCATGGCGGCATCGATTTTAGCCACTGGTACGACAACAATCGAGAATGTGCCAGAGATTGCCGATGTCGACATCATGTCAGATCTCTTAACGCGTCTGGGCTGCACAGTAATCCACGAAAAAGATACCGTGACAATTGATGTTCCTGAAAACCCAGGACACCGTGCAGATTATGATCTGGTGCGAAAAATGCGTGCCTCTATAAATGTTTTAGGTCCACTTGTCGCTCGAATTGGTAAAGCTGAGGTAGCACTACCTGGTGGGGATGCAATTGGTTCGCGAGGTTTGGATTTTCACATAAAGGGATTAGAGGCATTAGGTGCGAGTGCGCATATTGAACATGGTTATGTAATCGCCGAAGCAGTACATGGATTATCTGGAGCCTTAATAGAACTTGATTTTCCAAGTGTAGGCGCTACAGAGAATATTATGACGGCAGCCGTCTTAGCTAAAGGTGTAACTACAATCGAAAACGCCGCACGTGAACCAGATTTAATCGATCTCGGCGAATTCTTACTTTCAATGGGTGCAAAGATTCAAGGCCTCGGAACTCCACTCATCACCATAACTGGAGTGGATAAATTGAATCCTACAACTCATGTAACAATTCCAGATCGCATCATTACTGGGACCTGGGCATTTGCTGCGGCAATGACACGAGGTGACATTACAATTCATGGTGCGCGTGCTAAGGATTTAGAACTGCCCCTCGAAAAACTCGTTAGCGCTGGTGCGATCGTGACATCGACCTCCGACGGCATACGCGTACGCATAGATTCAAGGCCACACGCTATCGACGTGGTAACTCTTCCTTATCCAGGTTTTCCTACAGATTTACTTCCTATGGTTATTGCCTTGAACTCGATTGCCGATGGACACTCTTTAGTTACTGAAAATGTTTTTGAGTCACGTTTTATGTTCGTCAACGAACTCATACGACTTGGAGCACAGATATCGATCGATGGCCACCATGCATCAATTAACGGAGTGCCAGAGCTATCTGGGGCACCAGTTGAGGCCACCGATATTCGTGCCGGCGCGGGTTTAGTTCTAGCAGCTCTCGTAAGTGAGGGTGAAACTACTATAGATGCCGCCTTCCATGTAGATCGTGGCTATCCTAACTTTACTGAGCAACTTGTCAGCCTAGGAGCGAAAGTGAGCCGTGAATAATGCCTGCAATCCCAGATCGCAACTTAGCCCTCGAACTAATTCGAGTAACAGAAACTGCTGCGATTGCCGCAGCGCCGTGGGTAGGTCGTGGTGAGAAGAATTTAGCTGATAAAGCTGCAGTCGAAGCAATGCGCGAAATGATTAATACAGTTGATATGGCAGGTGTTGTAGTTATTGGTGAAGGTGAAAAAGATGATGCTCCAATGCTCCATAATGGTGAGAACGTTGGAAATCAGCAAGGGCCATCGTGTGATGTTGCAGTCGATCCGATAGATGGGACCTCATTAACTGCAAATGGAATGAATGGGGCAATCTCCGTAATCGCCTTATCTCCTCGCGGAACTATGTTTGACCCTACGACCTCTTTTTATATGAACAAGATTGTCACTGGTCCAGAGGCCGCTCATGTTATTGACATACAGGCAACGACTGCCGAGAACATACATGCAGTTGCGAAGGCAAAAAATTTGGCGATTAGTGACATTACAGTTGTGGTACTAAATCGTCCACGACATGCGCAATTAATTGCAGAGATCCGCGCTGCAGGTGCGCGCATCCGCTTAATTCAAGATGGTGATGTTGCTGCCGCGATTGAAACTGCACGGCCCAACACAGGCATTGATTTATTGATGGGCGTCGGTGGGACTCCAGAGGGAGTAATTGCTGCGGCTGCGATGATTTGTTTAGGCGGGGCTATTCAAGGTCAGTTGTATGAAGATGGCAAGCCAGTTGGTGCAATCTTGTACACCAAGGATCTTGTGAACTCCGAAGATGTTTTCTTAGCGGCAACTGGAATAACCGATGGTGAGTTAATCAAGGGAATCCGCTATACAAGTTTTGGTGCTGTTAGTCAGTCCATCGTGATGCGTGGTCAGTCAAAGACGGTTCGCGTCATTGAGACTGAACATCACATAAAGTAAGTTACTTGCTCACAGTTTCAGTAAGAATAGAAACCCGATTATTTGATACCGATATGAAGCCACCACTTACAGTAAATGCAGTGGTGCTTCCATCAATACCTTTTATGCTCACAGCTCCATCGACAAGTACTCCAAAGAGCGGCGCGTGATCGCTCAAAATTCCAAGATCACCTTCAACGGTACGGGCAGAGACAAATGAAGCCTGCCCCGACCAGACGCGCTCTGTTGGAGATACGAGTTCGACGTTGAGTGTCATGTTTTTTTTACTTTCCAACGCTTGCCGCTAGTTCGGCAGCACGACGCTCTACATCATCTAGACCACCGCACATGAAGAAGGCCTGCTCTGGAACGTGATCGTACTTTCCATCGGCAAGGGCCTCAAAAGCTGCAATTGTGTCGACTAATGGTACGAATGAGCCTTCAATGCCAGTGAAAACTTTGGCAACGAAAGTATTCTGAGACAAGAAGCGTTGAATACGTCGTGCACGGCCCACCAGAACTCGGTCATCTTCCGATAATTCATCGATACCAAGAATCGCGATGATGTCCTGAAGATCCTTATAACGCTGCAAGATCTGTTTAATTCGGTTAGCGACACGGAAGTGGTGCTCACCGATGTAGCGTGGATCCAAGATGCGTGATGTTGAGTCGAGGGGATCCACAGCAGGGTAGATACCAAGCTCTGAAATCGGACGGGACAAAACAGTTGTGGCATCTAAGTGAGCAAATGTTGTATGTGGGGCTGGGTCAGTAATGTCATCGGCAGGTACATAGATCGCCTGCATAGATGTAATTGAGTGACCACGTGTAGATGTGATGCGCTCCTGTAGCTGACCCATTTCATCGGCCAAAGTTGGCTGATAGCCCACAGCAGATGGCATACGGCCAAGAAGAGTTGATACTTCAGAGCCAGCTTGAGTAAATCGGAAAATATTGTCAATGAACAAAAGAACATCCTGCTTTTGTACATCGCGGAAGTACTCGGCCATGGTGAGCGCTGAGAGTGCAACGCGAAGACGTGTGCCAGGTGGTTCATCCATCTGGCCAAAGACTAAGGCGGTCTTATTGATAACGCCGGTCTCGGTCATTTCCAAAAATAAGTCGTTACCTTCACGAGTTCGCTCACCAACACCGGCAAATACAGATACTCCACCGAAGTTTTCAGCGACACGGTAAATCATCTCCTGAATCAAAACAGTTTTACCAACACCAGCGCCACCGAATAGACCGATCTTGCCACCCTTTACATATGGTGTTAAAAGATCGATAACTTTAATTCCAGTTTCAAACATCTCAGTTTTAGACTCTAACTGATCAAATGCTGGAGCATTGCGGTGAATTGGCCAACGCTCTTTTATGTCAAGGGAGGATGTTGGAACATCCATTGATTCGCCAAGTGTGTTAAATACATGTCCCTTAGTAACATCGCCGACAGGCACTGAGATAGCAGAGCCCGTGTCAGATACCTCTGTACCACGGACCATCCCATCAGTTGGCTGCATAGAAATTGCACGCACGAGGTTGTCACCAATGTGTTGGGCGACCTCCATCGTCAAAGTACGTGTAGTACCTGACATGGTTACGTCTACGTGTAGCGCGTTGAAGATCGATGGCATTGAATCGGCTGGAAATTCAATATCCACGACCGGTCCAATAACGCGAGCTACGCGACCTTTACCTGTTGATGCCGACATCATTCACTCCCTGCACTAGCTGAGGCCAACGCGTCTGCGCCGCCAACAATTTCACTGATCTCTTGGGTAATTTCAGCTTGACGGGCTGCATTTGCACGTCGCGTAAGCGACTTGATTAAATCATCGGCATTGTCAGTTGCCGATTTCATTGCCCGACGCCGCGCAGCATGCTCAGAGGCCGCCGACTGCAACATCGCGTTAAATACTCGAGCCTCAATATAACGAGGCAAAAGTGCATTGAGCACAACCTCGGCATTAGGTTCGAATTCATACATTGGTAGCAAACCAGTTGGTGCTGGCGAATCACTTTCTACAACTTCTAGAGGAAGCATCCGCTTTGCCATCGCGTTTTGTGTAAGCATTGATTTAAATTCAGTAAATACTATGTGAATCTCATCGACACCGGCAGGATCGACCTGTGCATCGGCGATGAAGGCCTTAATGAGTGCGTCGGCAACTTGCTTGGCATCCTCATACGTTGGGTTATCTGAAAAACCCGACCATGAACCAGCGATTGCACGATTCCGGAAACGGTAGTAATTAGCTGCTTTACGGCCGACTAGATACGAAGTCGTTCCAAGTCCGCGCTCTTTCAAAAGAGCCGCTAACTGCTCACCCTCTTTAATTGCATTATTTGAATAAGCCCCGGCCATTCCGCGATCTGCTGTGATAATCAAAACCGCGGCACGAATAGGATTCTCACTTGCAGTGGTTAAAGGATGGTTAATTGATGAGAACGATGCAACTGCAGATACCGCCCGAGTCAACTCATTGGCATAAGGAGTCGAAGCACTGACTCGTTGCTGCGCTTTAACGATACGAGATGCCGAGATTAACTCCATGGCTTTCGTAATCTTTTTAGTCGCTTTAACGGATCGCATGCGTCTGCGATAAACGCGAAGTTGGGCACCCATAGGTTACTTCTTCACCGGTGCCTGAACATACTTCGTAACTTGCTCATTAACTTCTGAATCGAGAGCGTCTGCAGGCAACTCGTAAACCGCTTCTGCATGGCTCGGTGCAAAACGTGCCTTAAAGAAAGTTACCGCTTCTTCCATCGCCTTGATTGTGTCATCTTCGAGTGTTTTCGTCTCTGCAATCACCGTGAAGATATCTTTACGTTCGCGACCAATGAACTCAAGGAGTTCGGCCTCAAATCGACGGATGTCGGCAACTGCAACTGAGTCCAGCGCACCTGAAGTACCGGCCCAGATTGAAACAATCTGATGCTCAAGAGAATAAGGTGAGTACTGACCCTGTTTTAAGAGTTCAACCATGCGCGCGCCGCGCTCAAGTTGTGCCTTTGAGGCCGCATCTAGATCTGAACCAAATGCCGCGAAAGCTTCGAGCTCACGGAACTGTGCCAAGTCAAGGCGCAGTCGACCCGCGATCTTCTTCATCGCCTTAGTCTGTGCAGAGCCACCTACGCGCGAAACAGAGATGCCCACGTTAATTGCTGGACGAACGCCGGCGTTAAATAGATCTGTTTCAAGGAAGCACTGACCGTCAGTAATTGAAATAACATTTGTAGGAATAAAAGCGGAAACGTCATTTCCCTTAGTCTCAATAATTGGAAGACCAGTCATCGAACCACCACCGAGTTCATCTGAGAGCTTTGCACAACGCTCTAATAAACGTGAGTGCAAATAGAAAACATCTCCAGGATATGCTTCACGACCTGGTGGGCGACGAAGGAGCAATGAGACTGAACGATAAGCCTCGGCCTGCTTTGATAGATCATCAAAGACGATAAGTACATGTTCGCCGTTATACATCCAGTGTTGGCCAATTGAAGAGCCAGTGTATGGAGCTAAGTATTTAAAACCTGCAGGGTCTGAGGCGGGAGATGCAACGATAGTTGTGTACTCCATTGCGCCGGCCTCTTCGAGTGCGCCCTTAACTGCCGCGATCGTTGAACCCTTTTGCCCGATAGCGACATAAATACATTTAACTTGCTTCTTCTTATCTCCAGATTTCCAGTTTTCCTTCTGGTTAATAATTGTGTCTACTGCAACGGCAGTTTTACCAGTCTGACGATCTCCAATAATTAACTGGCGTTGTCCGCGACCAATTGCTGTCATCGCATCAATCGCTTTAATTCCAGTTGCGAGTGGCTCTTTTACAGGTTGGCGCTGAACTACAGAGGGAGCCTGAAGTTCAAGTGCTCTACGTGCATCGGCCTTGATCTCACCCTTGCCATCGATGGGACGACCTAGAGGATCGACAACGCGACCTAAGAAGCCATCGCCTACTGGTACTGAGAGAATCTCACCTGTGCGGCGCACTGATGTTCCCTCTTCGATTCCTTCGTAACCACCCAAGATAACAACGCCGATTTCACGTACGTCGAGGTTGAGTGCCAGGCCGAGTGTGCCGTTTTCAAACTGCAACAACTCATTTGCCATCGTCGATGGCAGCCCTTCAACGCGTGCGATTCCATCGCCGGCTTGGCTTACAGTTCCGACTTCGTCGCGAGCTGCAACGCCTGGATCGTAAGACTTAACAAAGTTCGCTAAGGCTCCCTGGATTTCAGCCGGGTTGATCGTGAGGTCTGCCATGTGATTCTCCCTTTATTTGCTTCCGACTACGGCGCGTGCGGCCCCAGCCAAACGATTTGAAACAGTTCCATCAACTAACTCATCTGCAAACTTGATTGAAATTCCACCAATTACTGCCGGTTCGATCTCAATATTGATACGTACAGGCTGACCTACTTGATTGTTAAGTGCAGTAGATAAGCGTTTTTGTTGAGCAGTGCTCAGTGGTGCAGCCACGCGGACCAGAGCAATTACGCGATTACGGCGTGCGGCAAGGGCATGGGCATAATCATCAAAGGCTGATTCGATGCTGCGTCCACGCCACGTGTTTGCTAACTGCGAAACAAGCTTCACGGTTGAACCAGATGCACCCTTAAGAATCTCGCTAACGAGTGTTGCTTTAGCAAGCTTTGCATCCGATGTCAGTGCCTTGCGAAGTTCGGCTGAGCCGGCGATCGCACGTGAGGCAGTAAAGATTTCATCTTCTACGCGATCGAGTTCACCGGCAATGTTGGCAGCTGATGCTTCTGCCTCAATAGCTAACTGCTCAATCACAAGTACAAGATCCTTTGGTGCAGACCAACGCATCGCCGATATCTCAGTTGTAATGGCAAGTGCCAACGCGCCGATCTTTGTGCCGAATAACTCTGAAAGAAATACTGACTTAGATTTATCATCACGAGAAGAGTCGGTTAGAGCGCGACGCACTGCGATATTTGTATCCAGTACATCGGCGACAAAGAAAAGTTCAGCGCTCAATGTAGATGCATTTGATGCATCTACTCCTTTTATGGCAGCATCTAACGCTGCGCGCGCAGTCACGAGTGACTGACGGCTGCTGCCTCCGAGGTGAGCTCTCATCTATTACTGCTTCCTTTTCGCTATGTTTACTTAGATTTTTCTAGATCTTCTAAAAAGCGATCGACAACACGAGATTGGCGAGCTTCATCATCGAGTGACTCACCCACAATCTTTGAGGCAAGCTCAACGGCTAGGGCGCCAACTTCGGTTCGAAGTGAAGTAATCGCTTGTTGGCGCTGTGCCTCAATTGAGGCGTGCGCAGTTGCCGTAATTCGAGCAGCTTCTTCTTGTGCTTTAGTACGCAGATCTTCAATAATGGCTGCTCCTTGAACGCGTGCATCTTCGCGCAAAACTTGAGCTTCCGCCTGGGCATTAGCGAGCTGTTCGGTGTACTGAGCAAGTGCGCGCTGAGCCTCAAGTTGTGCCTTTTCTGCACGTTCGATGCCACCTTGAATGGCATTGGTGCGCTCTGTAAATGCCTTTTCAAACATTGGAGTTACAAATTTACGTAGAGTTAAGAAGAGAAGGGTGAAAGCGATCGCACCCACAACAAGCTCTGCAGTGTGTGGAATGAGCGGATTAATCTTCTCCTCCGCGGCTAAGTTAAGAAATTGCATCAGTTGTCCTTAAGTTTCAATTAGTGAAATCGAATATGTATTAGAGAACGAATGCGAGAACGAGGCCGAAGAGTGCAAGGGCTTCAGCAAGTGCGAAACCAAGGAATGCGATTGGCTGTAGAACGCTACGTGCCTCTGGCTGACGTGCGACGCCGTTGATATATGCGGCGAAGATTAGACCAGTTGCGATTCCGGGACCGATAGCTGCGAGGCCAAAACCAACGAGGTTGAGTGTGCCTTCCATTTTTTCTCCTTATTTCCTATTAGTGTTCGTCGGCAAGGGCGCCGGCGATATAGAGAGCTGCGAGCAGAGTAAAGATGTATGCCTGCAGGACTTGAACCATGAATTCAAAGAAGGTCAACACAATGCCTACAGCGAAGGCAAATGGGCTGATCAACTTTAAACCAATAACTCCTTGGAGAAGATGTTCTCCACCCAAGATAAATACGAGCAACAACAAGTGACCTGCAAACATATTTGCAAAGAGACGAAGTGCCAGAGTCAGAGGACGCACGACAAAAAAAGTAAGAATTTCAAGTGGAGTAATAAGAATGTATGCCGCTTTTGGAACGCCTGGCATAAACATGATGTCTTTGAAGTATTTAAATGCACCCTGTTTACGAATTCCAACATAGTGAAAAACGAGGTAAATGGTAAGTGCTAATACGTAGGGGAAAGATACGCGCGACATTGTCGGAAACTGCAGAAGCGGAATAATTCCAAAGAGATTGTTAACTAGAATAAATGTAAAGAGTGTAAAGAGGTAGGGCACAAAACGCAGAAAGTCATGTCCAATTACATCTTTAGCTAAATCATTCCGGACAAAACTGTAAACGGATTCGCCAGCGAATTGAAGCTTCGAAGGTACAACTGCAGCTTTTCGCGAAGCGATAATGAAAAATGTTGAGATTAGAACTACTGAAAACAAAACTAAAAATATTGGTTTAGTTGTATAAGCGTTATCACCAAAGATTGGTGGGAGTTCGAAATCGGAGCTGCTTGGTGGGACAAAGCCACCACCTGTGCCAGAACGCAGTAAATCGCGCACTCATAACTCCTTCAGAGGTTGAAAATGTTGACTACAACGGGCAAGACGAGGGAAGCCTATGGCAGAGGCGGCCAGGTTGAGAAATCCAACTGCCCACTAAAAAAGTGTGGCGGCTCACTCCCGCCCGAAGCGCAGCCACACGAGATAAATGGCACCACTGATGCCCACTAAGAGGCCAAGCAAAGTGAAGTAGCCCTGATTAAGCCATTGATCGAGGCCATATCCAATTGCGCCCCAAAAGAGCAGGCCAGAAAGGAGGTAGCCAAAAATCGACCACATTGCACTCTCTTCACGCTTTGCCATCAAGGCCTCCTTAAGCTTTCGTATCCGGGAGGGGTAAATGTAGGCGAAGTTTCATGAAACTGGCAATCTCGCCCCAAAGCCAAGAGATTGTGAGTAATACTGCCGTAATTCCAAAAGCGGTTCGGCTAATCGTAGCCCGGTCAGTGAACTTGGCAATGGCCCATAGCAATAGGCCAAGCGCAAAGAGCTTGGCAAAGTATGAAAAGAGCGCCAAAGCCATAGTGGAGAGTGGATCTAAGTTTCGGACCATTCGTGAAACGATGATGTGAATAACAAAGAATATTACGACTACGAATTGGGCAAGAAGTGCGCCATAAAAACCACTGAGACCGCTCAGAATCGTAGCTACTGTAATTGCAATAACACTAACTGCCAGCGTTGGAAGGAAAGCGCCTCGCAGCAAACGTGATTCATTACTGCTCATACAATTACCTTTTTCCCTATTTTGGAAACCACTACCGTTACTAGGAAAAGAAATACTGCAGTAGTCAAAGCTACCCACCACGGTGCAAATGCTAATACTGTAACTGGAAAGGCGATCATTGCCGTCCATAAATAGAGGATTGATGCCGTTTTTAACTGTGAGTTTCCGGCACTAAGTAACCGGTGATGCAGATGTTTATTATCGGGAGCAAAGGGAGATTTACCGGCTTTGACTCGACGAACAACTGCAAGTAATAAATCCACCAAGGGAATTGCAAGAACTGCAAAAGGCAAAAGCAGTGGTAAGAGTGTTGGACCCGCGGACTCGGCCGCGATGGCATTTGGGTCGACCTGGCCCGTTAACGTAATGGCAGCTGTTGCTAATAAAAGTCCGAGCAACATTGAGCCGCTATCACCCATGAAAATTCTTGCTGGGTGCGCGTTATGTGGCAGGAAACCAATGCAAATTCCGACGAGAACTGCCGTCACCAATGAAGGAGTACCTGCACGACTAAAACCGAATTCAACGGCTAGCAAATATGCGAAGGCAAAAAATGCAATCCCAGCAATCGCAACTATGCCAGCGGCTAAGCCATCCATGCCATCGATAAAATTAACTGCATTGATAGTAGTGACTACTACGAGGACAGTGAGTAACTGGCCAATACTGGGCGGCAAAGTAATTACTCCGTTAATTGGGAGCCAGAGAATCTGAATTCCATACATAAGTAAAATACTTGCTGCAAAAACTTGTCCCGCTAGTTTTGTAAGGGCATCTAGTTGGAAGCGATCATCGGCCATGCCCAATAAAACGATGACTGTGGAAGCCAAAAAAATACCTTGAGATTCATGGCCAAAGGATTTACCCACTAGCGGAAGATGATTCACGATCATGAAAGTCACCGCCATCGCCAACCACATTGCAACTCCACCCCAGCGAGCAGTTGGTACCGTGTGAATGTCGCGACCACGAATTTGCGCTACGGCTCCACATCGAATCGCTTGAGTGCGTACCAAGGGAGTAATTGAGTAACACAAAGCTGCGCAAATAAACAGTGTTACCAAGTACTCTCTCATGAGATCTATTACGCCTGATAAATAGGGAAGCGCGCTGTCAATGCATGGACTTCAGTTTTTATCTGCGCGTGCACACTGGGTTCATCACTTGCAATGGCACGTGCGATTAAAGTAGCAATCTGCTTCATCTCAGGCACGCCCATACCTTGGGTAGTCGTAGCTGGTGTACCAACACGAATTCCGCTTGTTATTCCAGGCTTCTCTGGATCATTTGGAATTGAGTTCTTATTCATGACGATACCAGCCTGTCCACAGCGCTCATCGGCAACCTTGCCAGTAACGCCTGTGCTGCGAATATCCATCAGAGCTAAATGGGTTTGAGTTCCACCAGAGACGGCACGCATCCCTTCAGCCTCAAGTGACGCAGCTAAGGCTTGTGCATTCACAATTACATCCTTGGCATATTTTTGATAGCCAGGAGTTGCGCACTCAGCTAAGGCGACGGCCTTGCCGGCAACTGCCGACATAATTGGCCCACCCTGGATTCCGGGAAAGACGGCCTTATCAATTGCAGAGCCGTGTTCGGCCTTAGCTAAAATCATTCCTCCTCGAGGGCCACGTAGGACTTTGTGCGTAGTAAATGAAACAACGTCGGCGTATGGCACAGGAGATGGAATCGCTTTACCGGCAACTAATCCAATGAAGTGTGCGGCATCTACCCACATGATTGCGCCGACTTCATCGCAAATAGCGCGAATTTTTTCAAAATCAATGAGCGAAGGATATGCCGTTGCTCCTGAACAGATCATTTTTGGTTTAGTCGCAACTGCTTTTTCTCTTAATTCATCATAATCAATAAGCTCATTGTCGACGCGAACGCCATATGACTCAACGTTAAACCATTTACCGGAAAAGTTAACCGCTGATCCATGTGTTAAGTGACCTCCGTGAGGTAACGACATAGCCAGAATAGTGTCACCAGGCTTAGTAAATGCTTGATAGACCGCAATATTTGCACTTGCTCCTGAGTGCGGCTGAACATTTGCATGCTCGGCTCCAAATAGGTTCTTTGCACGCTCTATTGCAAGAAACTCTGCTTTGTCCACTTCCTCGCAGCCACCGTAATAACGTCTACTTGGATAACCCTCTGCATATTTATTAGATAACGTCGATCCCATCGCCGCTAATACAGCAGGCGAAGTAAAGTTTTCGGAGGCAATTAACTGGAGGTTAGTTTGTTGGCGTTTTAGTTCAGATAATAGAACTGCGGCAATCTCCGGATCTTGTGCAGTAAGAGCTTCAAAATCAGGACCATAGAAAGTAGACATACTCCAATCTTATAGTGCAGTAGCGCTAGGTACGATCTTTTGAATCTCCTCCAATGAGATAGCACCAACTCTTAGCACTCGTATGCCAGTTTCATCGGCCTCAATGACCGTTGTTAAAGGACCTTTTCGCAGATTTCCATAATTAAACTGCAATGCTAAATCTGCATCCAAAACAAAGATTTCGCTCAAAGACTTTGGTCCTGGACGGCCAACACGCCCACCGCTTGCAATTGCCAAAGGGCCACTAACTTGCAGTAAAGCCTTTGCAAATTTACTTCTTGGTACTCGAACACTCACTCGATCTAATTGATTCGAATCTCCCAAATCCCAATTCAAGCCAGTTTGAGGGCGAAGATTCATCGACAACATACCAGGCCAAAACCTCTTCATGAGCGCGGCTATGTCTGGAGTAATTTCACGCACAACCCCTTGCGCAGTTTTTGCACTGCCGACGCCAACTTGCGCGGCAGTAAATAAAGTGTCCCCGCGCAAGACATGCATTGCGCGTACTGCATCGTGCTTAAATGCATCACAGGCAAATGCATAACTATGTTCAAGAGGAATAGCAATGATGTACCCATCAGAAATTGCCTTGACGGCTTTTTTGACATGACGAGAAATTTCACCGGTTTTTAAATCTATCTCTTTACCCATATCTACTTCCTAACCGCACTTGTCCAACGAGGGCGTCCAACAAGGTCATCATGGAGTGTAATACTCTCAAAATCTAGGGCTAATTCGTGTGCAATAGAGTTCGCTTGTGTTTCGGTATGTTCAATAACTAAAACTCCACCAGGTTTTAACAATCGTGCAGCTGCGGCAATAAATACTCTTGGTAATTCCATTCCCGTGGGACCGCCAAATAATGCTGAGTGTGGCTCAAAATTCGCTACATCGCGGGGCAATAGTTGTGAGTCAGGAATATATGGAGGATTAGCGATAACTACATCGCATTTAATTCCGGGTAAAACATCGGCAACATCACCTTCAACGACTCGGACATTTTCGGCGATTACCGAGACATTTCGTTTCAGCCAATAAATAGCTTCAGGTGAATTTTCAACTGCGATCACGCGCGTGTCAGGAGCTTCAGTTGCGATAGCAAGTGCCAAGGCACCAGAGCCTGCACCTAAATCGATAACACTCACAGGTGCAGGTAAGTTTTTAATATGCGTCAGAACCGCATCAACCAGAAGTTCGGATTCGGGTCGTGGAACTAAAACACCAGGACCAACTTCAAGCTCTAAATATCGAAAAGGTGCGAGGCCAGTTAAGTACTGAACTGGTTCGTGGTTGATCCTACGATCTAAGAGCGAAAAGAACTGCGCTTCAATGACCTCATCCTCGTTGACTGCCTCTACAGTTGTTTCAACCAAGACCGGGTTATGTAAATCCATTCGCGAGATCCCGAGAACATGAGCCAATAAATGCTCGGCATCAACTTCTGAGATGCCAGATTCTGCTAGTTCAGATTTGGCAGCACGTAGCAAAGCCTTTATATCCATGAAGAGTTACTTTGTATGTGCTAAACGGGCAGCTTTATCGGCATCAATGAGAGCTTGAATCATGTCATCTAAATCGCCATTTAAGACGGCATCTAAATTATTAGATTTGTAATTTATACGGTGATCACTAATACGGTTTTCGGGATAGTTGTACGTACGAATTCGTTCGGATCTATCGACCGTGCGAACCTGACTTTTACGCTCGGCAGATGCTGCCGCTTCCTGTGCCTCTTGGGCCGCAGCTAACAGGCGAGCTCTTAGAATTCGAAGCGCTGACTCTTTGTTTTGCAGTTGACTCTTTTCATTTTGGCAGGAGACCACGATTCCCGTTGGAACGTGAGTTAAGCGAACTGCCGAGTCGGTTGTATTTACCGACTGCCCGCCAGGGCCAGATGAGCGAAAAACATCAACGCGCACATCATTCATATTTAACTCAACATCGATCTCTTCGGCCTCGGGCAAGATTAAAACGCCGGCCGCCGATGTATGAATTCGTCCTTGGCTCTCGGTCTCTGGAACGCGTTGAACGCGATGGACTCCACCTTCAAATTTTAACCGTGCATATGGCGACTCTCCCGGAGCAGGAACACCCTTTGACTTAACTCCTACGGAGATATCTTTATAACCACCCATCTCACTTTCCGTGGCATCAATGATTTCAACTTTCCAGTTATGGCGCTCGGCATAACGCATATACATCCGCAGTAAATCGCCTGCAAAGATTGCCGATTCATCTCCACCAGCACCGGCCTTGACCTCCAAAATAACATCGCGATCATCGTTGGGGTCTCGCGGAAGCAGTAACTCCTCTAACTTCTCCCCTGCAATTTCCGCCGTCACTTCAAGGGCAGGAATCTCAGTGGCAAAATCCGCATCTACTAACGCTAACTCTTTGGCCGCGGCTAAATCATCCTCTGCCGACTTCCACGCTTTAAAACCGGCGACCACTGGACCTAACTGGGCATAGCGTCGTCCAAGTTTGCGCGCATTATCTTGATCATTATGAATACTGGGATCGGCCATTTTAGCTTCGAGTTCGGCGTATTCACGAACCATCTCATGTGCTGATGCAAAGCGATCGTTGCTCACGTGGCTTCTCCTTTTCTATATATCGTGGTGAGTTTGGGGGTTAGTGAAATAAAAAAACCGCGGTCGCAACCGTTAAGGCTGCGATGCGGTCTCTTTAAAAAGCTACTTGGCGTCAGTCGAAATCGCAGCGTTTTCTTTGTTGACGAGTTTTCCGAAGCGCTCTTCGAACTTAGCTACACGTCCACCAGTATCTAAGATGCGCTGCTTGCCGGTGTAGAACGGGTGGCAGACAGAACAAACTTCAACATAGATTGAACCGCTTGCAACAGTTGAGCGAGTAACAAACTTCTCACCACAACCACAGGTCACTTGGGTCTCTTTGTACTCTGGGTGGATCTCTGGCTTCATAGTTCTTCCCTTTTTTATGTTTGGATCTCGGCTAGCGAGTGAACCAAACGGATTGGTTAACGTGGATAAGAGTAGGCCAAAGCCCAATTTTTATGAAATTTACGCCTATTTACTTACTATCATCAGGTCCAGAAGTTGTCTTCTGGATTTGCATCAAGAACTCAACGTTGGACTTAGTGCCCTTCATCTTCTCAAGGAGAAGTTCGAGCGCCGCCTGTGGTTCGAGTGCGTGAAGTACGCGACGTAGCTTCCAGACAATGTTGAGCTCTTCAGAACCCATAAGAATTTCCTCCTTACGAGTACCAGATGCAACAACGTTCACCGCTGGGAAGATGCGCTTATCGGCAAGACGACGATCGAGAATTAACTCCATGTTTCCAGTGCCCTTAAACTCTTCGAAGATAACTTCATCCATACGAGAGCCTGTGTCAACGAGTGCGGTAGCAAGAATTGTTAATGATCCGCCATCTTCAATATTGCGAGCGGCACCGAAAAACTTCTTAGGTGGATATAGGGCAGCTGAATCAACACCACCAGAGAGGATTCGACCTGATGCCGGTGCTGCGATGTTGTAAGCGCGTCCCAATCGAGTGATTGAGTCGAGCAAGACAACTACATCATGACCGAGTTCGACCAGACGCTTTGCGCGCTCGATAGCTAACTCGGCAATAGTTGTGTGATCGTCGGCAGGGCGGTCGAAAGTTGAAGCGATAACTTCACCTTTAACTGAGCGCTGCATATCGGTAACTTCTTCGGGGCGTTCATCAACGAGAACAACCATCAAATGACACTCTGGGTTATTAGTGGTGATGGCATTTGCAATCGCCTGCAGCACCATTGTCTTACCAGCTTTTGGCGGTGAAACAATAAGCCCGCGTTGTCCTTTACCAATCGGTGCAATCAAATCAATAACGCGCGTAGTCAGGACATTTGGTTCGGTCTCAAGTCGCAGACGCTCCTGCGGATACAGTGGAGTTAATTTGCCGAATTCAACGCGGTTTCGCGCCTCATCGGGGCTCATTCCATTGACGGTTTCAAGAGTAATTAGTGCGTTGAACTTCTCTTTGCGCTCACCTTCGCGAGCCTGGCGAACTTGACCTGTAACGACATCACCTTTTCGCAGTCCGTTGCGGCGAACTTGCTGCAGGGTTACATATACATCGTTTGGACCTGGCAGGTAACCAGATGTGCGAATAAAGCCATAGCTATCGAGAATATCAAGTAGACCACTTACGGGTACTAAGACATCGTCCTCACTCAGAACTGGCTCGCGCTCTTCGCGTGGTGCACGGTCGCGATTGTTACGATCGCGGTTGCGATCACGACCACGAGTTCGATCATTGCGATCTTTGCGGTTGCCGCGATCATTTGAGCTAGATGGTGCCTCATCATCTGAGCCATCATCTGAATCTTGATTACTATGAGCTGCCGGCTTGCTCTCTTTCTTGCGGCTATTACGGGCTTCACGGCGCGCCTCACGCTCGGCTTTAGCAGCTTCGCGATTCTTAGCCTGTAAATCGGCGATCGCTCCTACTAATGCATCTTTCTTCATCTTTGCCGCACCCTCAACACCAAGTTGCGTTGCAACCGTTTTTAACTTTGGCAGGGTCATTGCGGCAAGCTCTGGACTTTGTGAACGTACTGGTTCTTGTGTTGTTGTCATCTGTTTCTTTTCGCTATTGGTCTACGGGCCGATTTCTATAACCCGTTAGACCGTGGATTGTTGTTAAAACTATCTGATGTGTTACTGGCCGATTAAAAGGCCTAGCAGATGGCTACATGCTAGCAGTGCCCGTGGCCAAGGGCAAAATTACCGATCAAAGTATTCTCGCTCCCCCGCGCGATATCCCAAGTGCCATTGTGGTGAAACTATCGCCGGCGGCTCGGGTGAGCTCTTCAACCTCAATATCTCCCCCTGTATGAAGGACGAGAACACTGGGACCTGCACCGGAGATAAAGGCTGCCACCCCGGCGTTTCGAAGCTTCATGAGGAGCTCAAATGAGCTGGGCATAGCATCTGCGCGATAGGACTGATGCAGGAAATCCTGCGTCGCCGTGAAGAGAAGATCTGGGCGCTCTTGCAGAGCATGAACTAGTAAGGCTGCATGTGCGGAGTTTGTAACTGCGTCGGAGTGTGTAATTAACTCGGGAAGCATTTTACGCGCCTTTGCGGTTGATACCGATGTCGTTGGAATAAATACCACGGCGTTTATTCGCGGATCTACCACCAACTGAACTGACAAAGCGACGTTGTGACCATGTTGATTTTCCTGCCAGGCAATAGTTGCCCCTCCATAAATTGCCGCAGCCACATTATCTGGGTGGCCTTCCAACTCATTAGCTAAGTTCAACAGATCATCATTACTCATCCGCTCGTTGCCACCTAATACAAGTGCGCGCGCCAATGAAAGTCCACCGACGATGGCACTTGCTGAAGATCCCAGACCGCGAGAATGTGGAATAACATTTAAAGCCCGAAGTGCAACTCCTCTTGGCTTTCCACCTAAGAACTCAAAACCTTTATACATCGACTTAATTACTAAATTTTTTTCATTGCGAGGAACGTCATCTGCGCCTTCGCCGGTTACATCGATATCGATAATCGCCTCATCGAGAACTTGTGCAATATATCGATCGTGCATGGCAAGAGCTAATCCCAAACTATCAAAACCGGGTCCTAAGTTGGCACTCGTTGCAGGTACGTGCACCTGCATCGCCTGGGCTTTGAAAGTTGGTTTCATGTTATTTAAGCCCTAGAGCCTTTGCCGCAGCCTTCACGTTGACTGGGACTACTACTGGCTTCTTAGCAGTTTCTAAAGCATGAGAAATTTCTTTTAAACCATGCCCAGTAACAGTTATAACGATTGTCTGATCTTTAGGAAGCTTGCCGGCTTTTTTGTATTTAATAAGGCCGGCTAATCCTGCAGCTGAAGATGGCTCGACAAAAATGCCCTCTTTAGCAGCGATTAAACGGTAAGCGGCAAGGATTTCTCGATCGGTAACGCTATCGATAATTCCCCCAGATGAGTCACGCGCATCTAATGCCTGCGTCCACGAAGCGGGATTTCCAATTCGAATTGCTGTGGCAATTGTCTCCGGATTTTTAATTATCTTGCCCTTTACAATCGGTGCTGAGCCGGCCGCTTGGAATCCATACATTTGCGGCAGACGCGCAGACATTCCATCTTTGAAGTACTCCTTATAGCCCTTCCAGTAGGCGGTGATGTTTCCAGCATTGCCGACTGGGAGTGCGTGAATGTCGGGAGCGTTGCCTAACATATCTACAACCTCAAAAGCTGCCGTTTTTTGACCCTCAATCCGAAATGGATTTACTGAATTTACGAGTGCCACTGGGTAATTTTCTGAAAGTTCGCGGGCAAGAGTTAAACAATCATCAAAGTTTCCATCTACTTGCAAAATCGTAGAACCGTGAATTACAGCTTGTGCAAGTTTGCCCATTGCGATTTTGCCTTGTGGGATCAGAACTGCTGGAACCATTCCAGCTTTAACTGCGTATGCGGCAGCCGATGCCGATGTATTTCCCGTAGATGCGCAGATTACGGCCTTGGCACCATCTTCGGCAGCCTTTGAAATCGCCATTGTCATTCCACGATCTTTAAAGGATCCAGTTGGATTTAATCCTTCGTACTTAATCCAAACATTATTATCTAATAACTCTGAAAGAAAAGCTGCGTGGATGAGCGGTGTTCCGCCTTCGCGTAAGGAGATAACCGGAGTATTTCCACTCACTGGTAGGCGATGGCGATACTCCTCTATTACTCCGCGCCACTGATGAGCGCCTTTTTTATTTCCGCTAAATATCGCCATTTACGAAACCGCTCCCTCAACACGAATAGCAGATTCAACTTTTGTAACGATCTCCATTGATTCAAGTTTACTAAGACAGGATGTAAGTGCCGCCTCTGTCGCACTATGAGTAACAACGATAAGTTCGGCATCTTTACCAATACCGGTCTGACGGACGGTTTGAATCGAAATACCTTCACTGGCAAAGGTCTGCGCGATTGAAGCTAAAACACCTGAAATATCGGCAACATGAAGACGCACAAAGAATTGGGATTTAACCTCACTCATTGGTGCAATATCTAAATCAGCATAATCTGATTCGCCGTAACCGACGGTTGAGTATGCCCGATGGCGTGTAACTGCCACTAAATCGCCCAGAATTGCCGATGCAGTTGGTGCTCCACCTGCTCCACGTCCGTAAAACATTAACTCACCTGCCGCCTCTGATTCAACGTAGATAGCATTAAATACATCCCGTACCGATGCCAATGGATGCGAATGAGGAAGCATCACTGGATGCACGCGAACCGATATCTCATCCTTAACCGTAATTTCTGCGATAGCTAGAAGTTTAATGACGGCATTCATCGCCTTTGCTGCGTTGATGTCCTGAATTGAAATCTTTGAAATTCCCTCGCAGTAAACCTCATCAATTGTTACGGTGCTATGAAAAGCTAAACTTGCTAGCAGAGCGGCTTTTGCTGCAGCATCGAAGCCTTCAATGTCGGCCGTTGGGTCGGCCTCGGCATAACCGAGGGCTTGTGCCTCTTTCAGAACATCGGCAAATTCTCTGCCTTCTTCATGCATTTTCGTTAAAATATAATTTGTTGTTCCATTAACGATGCCCATTACGCGTGTGATTTGATCTCCAGCTAATGACTCGCGCATTGAGCGGATAATAGGAATCGCCCCAGCTACGGCGGCTTCGTAATACAAATCAACTTTCGCAGCATCGGCTGCATTAAAGAGTTCGTGTCCATGCGTTGCCAGTAAGGCTTTGTTCGCCGTTATAACTGATTTCTTATTTCTAATCGCTTCTAAGATCAAAGTACGCGCCGGTTCGATTCCACCCATTACCTCAATAACAATATTAATTTCGGGATCGGTCACAATTGAATGCAAATCGCTCGTGATCATTGATGCATCTATTCCCTCACGGGGGGAATTACTACGTACACCAACTCTTTTCAACTCCAACAGTGCACCTGATCTATCGGAGAGTTCTTGGCGATCTGATTGCAGCAGGCGGGCTACTTGACTGCCGACTACACCAGCGCCAAGCATGCCAATTGAGATAGTTTTTAAACCTGCGTCCATGCGGATTATTCTTTCACAGATGAGAGTTACGGCGTTAAATATCCAATCCCAGTAGATCGGCCTCGCTCTCTCGACGCACAATAATGCGAGCTTTTCCATTATTTACTGCAACAACAGGCGGTCGCGGAACATGATTGTAATTACTCGCCATACTTCGACCATATGCACCCGTTGCGGGGGTTGCCAGTAAATCACCTGGCGAAATATCACTGGCTAATTCAATTTCGCGAATCAGAATATCCCCAGTTTCGCAGTGTTTTCCAACTAATCGAGACGAAGTTGGAGCTGCACTACTGGTGCGATTTGCCAGCACCGCGCTGTATTCGGCGCTATAGAGTGCTGGTCGAATATTTTCACTCATTCCACCATCTACCGATATGTATCGACGATTATCGCCATTGTCCAGAAGTACATCTTTGATTGTGCCAACCTCATAAAGCGTAAACATTGTTGGGCCAACAATTGCTCTACCTGGTTCGATGGAAATCTGAGGTATTTTTAATGTATAGATTGCGCAATTCTTAACTACAGCGGCTGCAAGAGAGTTCATTACAACCGATGGCTCTAACTCATCATCGCCCGGCAGATAATGGATCCCGTAACCCCCGCCTAGATCTAACTCGGCAAGTTCAACACCAAAGGCATCCCTATATTTACCTAAAAGTGCGATAAGTCGCTGCGCACTGATTTCAAATGAATCGGTCTCTAAAATTTGAGAGCCTACGTGAGCGTGAAGACCTCTGAGCTCAATTGAAGGAAATGTGCGAACCGCTTCTATCGCACTCCATGCCGCTCCACTTGCAATTGAAAAGCCGAATTTCACATCCTCATGGGCGGTGGCAATAAATTCATGAGTATGAGCCTCTATGCCAGGAGTTAAGCGAAGTAATACCTTTTGAATTTTCCCATGCTTGCTTGCAGCTGCCGCGACTCTTTCGATTTCAACCAGTGAGTCAATCACAATGCTTCCTACGCCAACTGAAACTGCCCTATCGATTTCAGTTAATGATTTGTTGTTACCATGAACTTGAATGAGTGAGGGATCAATTGCCCCCGCTAATGCAACTGCAAGTTCTCCACCCGTGCACACATCGATTCCGATTCCAATATCTTTAATCCAACGTGCAACTTCTGTGCAGATAAAAGCCTTAGCCGCGTAGTACACCGTGCCTGCATCGTTTCCAAAGGCCTTCTTTAATTCACGATCCCAATTTCTTGCACGCAGATGAAAATCGGCCTCATCCATAATAAATACTGGAGTACCAAACTCTTGTGCTAAATCGGTTGCAGTGATGCCAGAGATTGAAAGCTCATCGCCCAAAGAAACACTAGAGGACCACATAACTACATCCTCTCCGGTGCGCTTACACCTAATAAATGCAATCCATTGGCAACAACTATTTTTGTAGATGTACACAGTAGTAGCCGAGCCGTATGAAGCGCAGTCGGCTTTTCTTCGCCCATCGGAAGTACACGACAATCGGCGTAGAAACCATGATATGTACCGGCTAGATCCTCAAGGTAACGTGCGATGCGATGAGGCTGGCGCAGTTGTGCCGCAGCTGCCACTACGCGCGGATACTCTGCGAGCTTGCCGAGTAGTTCATTTTCTCGATCGTGGATTAACTGCGAAGAATCGAAAGTATCCAAATTAACGTTGATGTTTAGTTCGGCGGCGTTACGTAAGACTGCAGCGATTCGAGCGTGAGCGTACTGAACGTAATAGACAGGATTCTCATTAGTATTTCGCTTTAGAACATCGACATCCATGACCATAGGTGTGTCTACGGGATACCTAATCAATGTATACCGAGCTGCATCAACACCAACTTTTTCTACTAACTCTTCTAAGGTAATTATTGTGCCGGCGCGTTTGGAGAGCTTCACCTCTTGGCCGCCCTCCATAATCTTTACTAACTGGCCAATTAAGACATGAATGTTGTACTCAGGATCATCACCGGCACATGCGGCAATCGCCTTTAACCGACCAATATATCCATGGTGGTCAGCGCCTAACATATAAATACAGATTTCAAAACCTCGCTCGCGCTTATTTATATAGTAAGCAGTGTCGGATGAAAAGTAGGAAAACGAACCATCAGACTTTGTTAATACCCGATCCTTATCATCGCCAAAGTCAGTTGTACGCAACCAAATTGCACCTTCTTCTTCATAAACATGTCCTTGTTTCCGAAGTATTTCGATTCCATGTTCAACTGCGCCTTTGGCATGAAGAGAGCGTTCTGAAAACCACACATCAAAGTGTGTTCCTAAAATATTCAGAACTCGTTGCTGATCTTTTAACTGAAGTTCATAAGCGGCTTCACGAAAGGCCTCTCGTCGTTGACCTTCGGGAAGTGAAATCAATGCAGGGTTATCAGCAACAATGGCAGTAGCTAGATCGCCTATATATTCACCTTTATATCCATCCTGTGGAATTGGCTTGCCGAGCGCGGCCGCTTCCACCGATGCACCAAATAAATCCATCTGATTTCCGCGATCATTTATGTAGAACTCGCGCGTGACATCGGCACCTGCCGCACTAAGAACTCGGCCAAGCGCATCTCCCACAGCCGCCCACCGCGTGTGCCCTAAATGCAAAGGCCCTGTTGGATTGGCGCTTATAAACTCAAGATTTATGCGAACTCCGGCAAGTTCATCTCCATGCCCAAAACTTGAGCCGGCGGTGATAATTGCAGATACAAGTTCGGCTTGATTAGCCCGATTGAGTGTGATGTTAATGAATCCTGGCCCAGCAATTTCTAGCCCAGAAATTCCATCAGCGCCTGTCAAGTGCTTGCAGATAATTTGAGCAATTTCACGTGGATTCTTTCCCGCAGCCTTAGCTAGTTGTAGGGCAATCGATGTGGCGTAATCGCCATGATTTCGGTTCTTGGGCCGCTCTAACACGATAGATGTAGGTGCCACACATGAGATTTCTCCCGAGGCGATTGCTCGATCAATGGCCGATTTGATGGCCGATTCGAGTGCTTGCACCTGTGATGACATCTGCCAAGGTTACCGTCAGAGGCTTAATCCACGTGACCTAATAGTTGGTGTATGCGTGAAATTTCATGGATTTTCCTAGTGACCTTTACAGTGATTTCAACTACCGTGAGCCTACAGATTCACTCTCCTCATCTGGGCAGAACTCCTTTGCCCTGGGGTGTCTCTCCTTTCGAAAGGTGTTTCACATATGACAAAGCGCCGCCTCGCGATTACTGCAGCCTTAGCTGCAGTTGCAATCGCACTCACAGGTTGCTCAAAGGCTGAAGAAGTGAAAGAAAGCTTCGTCGGAGTAATCCTTCCAGATGCAGCATCATCAAATCGTTGGGAAACTGCTGACCGCGGATTCCTACAGGCAGCTTTTGATGCAGCCGGAGTTAAGGTCGATATCCAGAATGCAAACGGCGATGTAGCTGCATTCGCAACTATTGCAGACCAGATGCTTACTGCTGGTGCAAAAGTTCTCATTCTTGTAAACCTAGATTCAGATTCAGCTAAAGCTGTTCAGGATAAGGCCGCTGCACAAGGCGTTAAGACGATTGACTATGACCGTCTAACACTCAATGGTTCTGCTTCATACTACGTTTCATTTGATAATGAAGCTGTTGGTCGCTTACAAGGTGAAGGCATCAAGGCATGTCTCGATGCTGCTGGAAAAACGACTGCACGAATCGTGTACTTGAATGGTTCACCAACAGATAACAACGCAACTCTTTTCAAGGCTGGCTATGACTCAGTGCTACGTCCTTTGATCGATTCAAAGGCATACACACTTGTCGATGACACAGCCGTCCCAGATTGGGATAACGCAAAGGGTGGAGCTATTTTCGAACAGCAGCTTTCAAAGGCTGGCGGAAAGCTCGATGCCGTTGTATCAGCTAACGAAGGTCTTGGTCTTGCAGCGATTGCAATACTTAAGAAGAACAAGCTCAATGGCAAGGTCTGTGTATCTGGTCAAGATGCCACTGTCGATGGATTGCGTGCAATCCTTACAGGAGACATGTCGAACACTGTTTATAAGGCAATCAAGGCAGAGGCCGAAGGCGCTGCAGCCCTTGCAATCACTTTGCTTAATGGCGAAGAGGCAACAACAGCTACTGGCTCTGTAAATAACGGAACCATAGATGTACCTTCAGTTCTCTTGGTACCAGTTGGAATCACAAAGGCTAACGTGAAAGATGTCATCGCCGATGGCTTCCAGACACGTGAAGCTGTCTGTGCCGACATCGAAGACATCTGCGTAGCTAACGGACTGTAATCTCCATACCTGATAGGCAGTAAAGAACAAAAGTTGCGGCTTGGGGTAAATTCCCTGAGCCGCAACTTCTTTACTATGTTTTTAACCCAATTAATCAAAGAGATATAAAGAATTGTAGGTAGTTTAATGAGCACACCAATTCTCTCCCTGCGCGGAGTAAATAAATCCTTTGGACCGGTCCACGTTCTTCGCGACGTCGACTTTGATATTGCAGCGGGTAAAGTAACTGCTCTTGTTGGAGACAATGGCGCTGGGAAAAGCACGCTAATTAAATGTATCGCCGGAATTTACACTCCAGACCACGGAGACTTTCTCTTTGAAGACAGAAAAGTTGATATCACAGGCCCCCGAGATGCCACCGCCCTAGGGATTGAGATCGTGTATCAAGATTTAGCGCTCTGTGACAATTTAGACATTGTTCATAATATGTTTTTAGGGCGTGAAAAAAAACGCGGCCCGGTTTTAGATGAGACTGCCATGGAATCTCTTGCGCGTAAGACATTAGATGGTTTGAGTGTGCGCACCGTTAAATCAATTCGCCAAACGGTTGCATCTCTTTCTGGTGGTCAACGCCAGACAGTTGCAATCGCCCGCGCGGTTTTATGGAATAGCAAGATTGTAATTTTAGATGAACCAACGGCCGCTCTTGGCGTTGCTCAGACCGAACAAGTTTTAAATCTCGTGCGCCGCTTAGCCGATAATGGTTTAGCTGTCGTATTAATTAGTCACAACTTAAACGATGTATTTGAGGTCGCCGATAATATCGCCGCGCTTTATTTAGGCCAGATGGCGGCGCAGGTTGATAAAAACGAGGTTATACCGCGGCAAGTTATTGAATTAATTACTACAGGAAAGTCTGCTGGCGTAGAAAGTGCAGGTGCTAAGAAATGACTTCTCCAACAACTGCCGATACTTCAACTGCCGATGCAACGTTAAAAGGTGCAATGCACGACTACTGGTCCAGAATAAAGGCCGGAGATATTGGTTCATTGCCGGCGGTGCTTGGTCTTATTGCTCTTTGTATAGTCTTTGGCTCAATGTCGAGCGTCTTTTTAACTCCTGGAAACTTTGCAAATTTATTGACTCAAGCCGCTGCAGTAATTGTTATTGCTATGGGTCTGGTTTTTGTACTTCTCCTTGGAGAGATAGATCTATCGGCTGGATACACGGCCGGTGTAACAGGTGCGGTTCTGGTCATTCTGATTACTAATCATGATGTTCCGTGGTATGCGGCTTTGCTTGCAGCGATTTTTGTCGGTGTTGTCTTAGGTTTTGGTCTCGGAACTTTAGTTGCTCGACTCGGAATTCCATCCTTCGTTGTAACTCTTGCCGCCTTCTTGGCTTTCCAAGGAATCCTGCTTTTACTGGCCGGTGAAGGTGGAACGATCCGCGTTGAAGATAAGGTTATTTTGGCCGTTGAGAACTCAAATCTCACACCGACGCTGAGTTGGATTTTCTTTATCTCCGTTTCGACCATTTATGTCCTGGTTGGTCTTAACCGAATGAACACCCGTCGCAAAGCTGGTTTAAAATCCGAGCTTATTAATCTCTGGATATTAAAAACTGCGGGACTTCTTGTTATCACTGGTCTTGCTGTCTTTGCGCTCAACGTTGAACGCAGCAATAATCCAGACTTAGTAAGTCTTAAGGGCATTCCATATGTCGTTCCAGTAATTTTGTTAATTCTAGTTATCGGAACTTTCGTGCTTGGTCGCACTGCCTTTGGCCGACATATTTACGCAGTTGGTGGAAATGCCGAGGCCGCACGTCGTGCCGGCATTAACGTTAAGCGGGTTCGGATCGCGGCGTTCATGATCTGTTCGGGTCTCTCTGCAATTGCGGGAATGATCTTTGCATCTCGTCAAAACTCGGTGTCTCCAACAACGGGTGGAAGTTCAACACTTCTTTACGCAGTTGGCGCAGCGGTCATCGGCGGTACCTCGTTGTTTGGCGGAAAAGGAAAGATGCGCGATGCAATCCTTGGAGGTCTCGTCGTTGCCGTCATAGATAACGGCATGGGTCTATTGGGTTATGCCGCTGGAATCAAGTTCATTGTTACTGGTCTGGTCCTCTTGATCTCCGCAGGAGTTGATGCGATTTCACGAAGAGGCGCCAGCGTTTAGCTAACCGTTGCAATCATGATCGATAGAGTGTTATTTGAGTACCACTAAATTGCATAAATTGACACTATCTGGTAATTTACTGTCACTCAGATATTGGAGGATGCTTTGAAGCCTGCATACCGTAATAGGGATGAGATCCGATTGCTTCTTGCTCATGCTCCTGAGATATTTACAAATGAACAGGCCCGGTCAATCCTCTCAATGCAGGCTGGGTCGGTCAATCAAAAACTCTCCAGATGGGCGAAGGCAGGGTATCTTCGGCGAATTCGTAAAGGTGTTTATCTGCAAGTTCCAAACTATATAGAAGAACCACAAGAATGGTTTGGAGACGAATTCAAACTCGCGCTTAGCACTTGGCCGAACTCATATTTTACTGGATGGACATCTGCAAATCACTGGGGATTAACAGAACAAGTTTTCAGAAAACTCGTTTTAGCAACAGCAGAACGGGTGCGAACGGAAACAAAGTCGGTACCCGCCTCCAAATTTCTAGTCAAACGAATTAAAAAACTCGACCTGACATGGGGCATCGTTGATGAATGGCGAGATGGATCCAAAATCTCTTTTGCCAATCCGAGCAGGACCTTACTGGACGTGATGACATATCCAGAATTGGGCGGCGGGATTCGACTCGGATCTGAATTCTTGAAGGCGTACTTAGATGATTTCAACATTCATGAATTAGTTAAGGACGCTGAATTGCATTGTTCACGAGCTGGGATCAAGCGACTTGGCTTCCTACTTGAATTGAATGGTTATAGCAACCATTCCGAAATCGAAAGATTGAGAACAAGAATTTCGAAAGGAATCATCTCCTTGGATCCATCTAAGCCTTCAGTTGGTTCTCGAATTATGAGGTGGAACATTTTAGTAAACACACTCATTGAGACGAGAGAACGGTCATGATCTCTATTCGAGAAATTCAAACTGTGAGCACAAATTGGCCGAGGGGCGTATATTCATTCGCTATTGAAGAGCAAAAGTGAATTCGTAGGAATTTTGACACCTACTCTTGAGTTAGTTCAAACTGAGGAAAATTATCAGAATATTGTGACAGACTGGGAAGGGATGTTGGGTCATCAACTCCCACCGCCTCTCATCCCAGCCGACCTCTTTTGGAACAAACTCCCTGAGTTATTTGAGTGGTTGGCTGGACAATCTCTTATTGCCAAGTTGAGTCCTGCTGAGATTGGCAATGATGGTTCAGTACTGCTAAATCCAAGTTCTGTGAATTTTGCGCGATTTGGATTCGACATGAAACTGCTTCGTTATTGTGCTTTCAATCTTGTGAAAATCGCACTGTATTACGTTCCAGAGAAGGGCGAAGAAGGTTGGCGTCTCGTCGAGCCATACTCTTTGAGGCAAACACAAGACGGCAAGATACTTTTGTATTTGGTTAATGATAGAGGATGCCTCCGAAGTTACAGATTGGATCGAATTCAAGGCATTCGAGCATCGAACGAACCGTTCATCCCGAAATTCAAAATTGAAATCTAGGTTTATTTTCTTCAATTTGAGATACGGCATATTCCACGGATGAACACATCAAGTTTGTGCTCATAATAAATTCTCGGCATTCCTGATTCTCTGATGGGGCACCGCCGGTGCACTTGACTAACTGACCAACAGCACGAGGCTTAGGCTTCACGCAACAAACTAGTTAGCTCTGAACGCCCATTAAGTGCTCGAGTGCTAACTGGTCAATGGCTTCGTATCCATATCCACGTGTGCCTGCCGCTTCGACATCTAATGAATCATCGGCAAGATCTCTCCATGTTTCGCCGCTACTAAGAGTTGGTTCGCTCAACCCCGGGATATTTGATTCGGCCATGGCCGCGATAACTCGTGGATCGGCACGGAAAGCAAGCGCGCGCTCCTTGAGCGCCAAATACGTCCGCATATTTGCCGTTGCTGATTCCCACACACCTTTATCGCTTTCAGTGCGAGCCGGCTTATAGTCAAAGTGCTTCGGTCCGTCGTATCTATATCGCTCCAGCAAATCTACTAAGAAGAATGCAGACTTTAAATCACCATGCCCAAAGACTAAATCTTGATCAAACTTTGGACCATGTTGGCCATTTAAATCGATGTGATACAACTTTTTCTGCCATAACGCTTGTGCAATTCCATGGACGAAGTTAAGTCCTGCCATTTGTTCGTGACCGACCTCTGGATTTAATCCAACGAGTTCTGGGCGATCAAGAGTATAAATAAATGCGAGCGCATGACCAATCGTTGGCAAGAAAATATCTCCACGTGGTTCATTTGGTTTAGGTTCAATTGCAAATTTAATGTCATAACCATTCTCTGTTACGAACTCACCCAACGTGTTAAAAGCCTCTCGGAAACGATCTAATGCAACATAAGCATCTTTTGCGCCATCGGATTCGGCCCCTTCCCGCCCACCCCAACACACATACGTCTTAGCTCCAAGTTCGACTGCAAGTTCAATATTTTTCATTACTTTACGCAGAGCAAAGCGGCGAATATCTCTGTCATTTGAAGTAAATGCGCCATCCTTAAAGACTGGATGGGTAAAGAGATTTGTGGTAGCCATCGGTACTTTCATACCGGTTTCATCCAGCGCTTTCTTAAAACGATCGATATGGGTACGACGTGCGCCATCATCGCTTCCAAAAGGGATCAAATCATCATCATGAAAAGTCACGCCATGTGCGCCTCGTGCCGCTAACTCATTAACGGTACGAACTGGATCCAAAGGGCCGCGCGTTGCATCGCCAAAGGGATCGCGCGCCTGCCAACCAACGGTCCAGAGCCCAAAGGTGAACTTATCTGCAGGTGTGGGTGTTAGTGACATGGCTTCGTGCCTTTCGATTTCGCCGTTAAGTGCTGGCCGTTTTGGTACATCGCTAACTTACCTCTAATCTTGGGACCTATCCATTCAGAAGCACAAGTGGTTTCTGTGTGGATTTAGCGGGAGTGGTGAAATGGCAGACACGCAGGTCTTAGGAACCTGTGTCTTCGGACGTGAGGGTTCAAGTCCCTTCTCCCGCACAAAAGTTAGATAAATTAAATTCCGTTTGCCTTACAGAGTTCCTCTATGCCGGCACAGACATCTTCTCTCTTTTGGTAGCCATCTGCGATGACATCCTTAACATTGACTTTTGTAATTCCAATTGGTACTAAGAGAACTGAAGGCACATTAATTTTTCCATTATTTACAGAACCTGTAATTGTGGTTGGAACCGCTCCCATAAGTAGTGCCATTGCTAAATCTGCTGCGGCCTCTGCCTCTTCCCTGACCGCCTTGTAAACAGTGTTGGACAGCTCACCGGTTAGAATTGCCCGTAATCCTTCAACTCTTGCACCTTGCCCTGAAACACAGACCTTGCCATTTAGATTACTTCTCTTAAGAACTTCAATTGCGGCAAGTCCAAGACCTTCGGCGGCTGCAACTACTGCATCGAGCTTTCCGCCCGCCTTTAATAGCTGTTGCTCGAAGATAGTTCCAGCTTGAACTGGGTCCCAATCTGGAACCGATGCATCATCAACGAGTGTGTATCGCTTTGAATCAATCAATGGACGGAGTACTGAGTCATAGCCAGCCTTGAAAAGCGTTGCTTTGTAATCAGTTGGTGAACCGTTCAAATACACGATACGAGCAGTTGTCTTTCCAGCTGCATCAAGACATGCCTTGATGCCTTCACCCTGCAATTCGCCAACTCTTAGGTTATCAAATGAAACGTAGTAAGAAGCTGTGCCATTAAGAGTTAGACGGTCATAGTCAATCGTCTTAACGCCTTGGACAGCAGCCTTATCCTGAACAGCCTTAGCGGATTCTGATTCTAAGTTTGCAAGGATTAGAACAGTTGCACCATCCTCCATCATCTGGTCTGCAATGCTTGCAAATGCAGTTACGTCGCCGTTTGCATTCTGAATATCAACTGTAACTCCAGCTGCATCAAATGCCGCCTGTAGAAATCCGCGATCAGCACTTTCCCAACGCGGCAATATTGTGTCAGGAAGAATCACTCCGACGAAGCCCTCCGTGTGTTCTCCACCATTCAACATTCCTGAAGCCTTGCCAAGAGTTGAGCAACCTGTCAAAGCGATTGCAACTACAGCAAAAACTGCAGTAATCACAAGGCGGTGCTTTGTCATATATGGAAGACCTTTCGATAAAGGTAGAGCACCTCATCGGCAAGATTTTCCTGCTCAGATGAGGGAACATCTGATATCTAAGGGTAGTTGAGATTTCGCGATTAAACTCGCTATTTGTTAAATTGCCTTGACCGGAGAGATATTTTGAGTGCTGCTACTGTGGTGGCACTCACTGAAACCACTTTTGATGAAGCGAAGAATTAGATTCCGTTAGCTCTGCAGAGAGCTTCGATGTCCTTACAGACATCATCTCTCTTCTGGAAGCCATCGGCGATAACATCCTTAACTTTTGCCTTTGTAATTGCAACTGGCGTTAAGAGAACAGTTGGCACATATATTGCTCCGTTAAATTCTGAACCTGTAATATTAGTTGGGACCGCGCCCTTAAGTAGTGCGACGGCTAATGTTACCGCAGCCTCTGCCTCTGCCTTAATTGCCTTGTATACGGTGACTGATAAATCCCCTGTAAGAATTGCACGTAATCCATCAACAGTTGCATCTTGTCCAGATACACAGACCGTGCCGTTTAGTTTTTTCTTCTTAAGAACTGCTACAGCCTCAAGTCCAAGACCTTCATTTGCTGCGACAACTGCATCAATCTTTCCGCCAGCCTTTGAGAGCATCTGTTCGAATATTACTCCAGCCATACTTCTATCCCAATCTGGAACGTCCTGATCGTCGACAAGTGTGTAGCTCTTTGAATCGATAAAGGGGCGAAGTACTGAGTCATAGCCAATCTTGAAAAGTGTTGCATTGTTATCAGTTGGTGAACCGTTTAAGTAAACAATACGTGCCGACTTCTTTCCAGCGGCTTCTAAACAGGCCTGGATACCCTCACCTTGCAAGCGTCCGACAATAAGATTATAAAAAGAAACATAGTACGATGCCGAGCCATTAAGAGTCAGTCGATCATAATCAATTGTCTTCACACCTAGTGTTGCAGCTTTATCCTGAACGGTTTTGGCTGAGTCTGAATCAAGGTTCACGAGAATTAGAACTTTTGCTCCGGAAGATATCATCTGGTCTGCAATGGCTACAAATGCCACTTTGTCACGGTTTGCGTTTTGAATATCTACTTTAACTCCTGCTGCATCAAACGCAGCCTGTAGGAATCTGCGATCTGAGGTTTCCCAACGTGTCCCTGGTTCGGATCCGGGAAGAATCACTCCGACGAATCCTTCCGTATGTTCTCCACTTTTTAATATTCCTGACGTCTTGTCAAGAGTTGAGCAACCTGTCAGTGCGATTACAGTTGCTACTAAAACCGCAGTAATCACAATGTAGCGCTTTGTCATCTATGGAAAACCTTTCGATAAGGGAAGAACTCCAGGACAAAGACTTTTCGGCCCAGACGGGAATATCTGATATCTAACGGTAGTAGTAAAGGTGCGATTAAATCAGCTATTTAATGAAGTGTCTTTATTGGAGAGATATTTTGAGTACTAGTTCTGAAGAGACCTGCACTGAAAACTACTTTGCAAAAATTTCTCCTGCACATCAGTCGGTCATATTCGCTAAAAACTTCCCAATCTCTGCAAGAGTCATCACTTGCGCACTGGGCACCGCCGCCAGTGCAGCCAGAGGCATGCTTGATGCAACGGCATCGTGTGGGGACTGCACCACGGCCGCTCCACCATGGCGATGGATTGCCGCCAATCCGCGCGCCCCATCCCGCATCATGCCAGTCAGAACAATGCCAGTTACATTCGCACCGTATGCATCCGCCGCACTTTCAAAGAGCACATTAATTGACGGGCGAGCATAATCTTCTGGTTCATCTATTGAGTAGGCGAAATGGTCACCTTCGATTAATAAGTGGTAGTTAGGTGGGGCAACATATACGTGACCGGCCAGAATGGGCTCTTTGTCTAATGGAAACCCAACAGGTAGTGCGCACATAGAATCAATTGGCGGCAACAAGTCACCGCTTTCCTCCTTGTCCCGATGGAGAACGATAATTAGGGCCGCCGAAAAATCCTCTGGTAGCGCAGGCAATAAAGTGTTTAGTGCTTGCAGACCACCCAGCGAGCTCCCCATTGCCACTAAATGAAGTGCCATTAGATCATCCGCTGGAAAATTTTTTCTCGACGATTCAGAGTTCGATAATGTGATTCATGCGGCGTGAGTTGCATGGTTTCTGCTCGTCCCAACACTAATACTCCACCTTTTGTCAGGCTCTTGTAAAACAGGCGATGGGCGCGCTGCTGCAAACGGGTGTTAAAGTAAATCAACACGTTACGGCAGAGAATCAGGTGGAACTCATTAAATGAGGCATCGGTGACAAGATTGTGTCGGGCCCAAACAATCTTCTTCGAGAGATCCTTACGCATCACCGCGTGACCATGACCAGCCTGGTAGTACTCGGAAAATGCAGCCTTGCCACCTCCTGCTTGGTAGTTCTCGGTGTATTCCTTCATGAGACCCAACCTGTAGATGCCCTCCTTGGCTTTTTCAAGAACCGCTTGATCAAGATCGGTGGCATAGATACGGGTGCGATCAAGTAAACCTTCCTCCTGTAATAAAATGGCCATGGAATACACCTCTTCGCCTGTAGCACAACCGGCATGCCAGATACGTAGCGAGGGTTGCTCTTTCAACAATGGCACGACCGTAGCGCGAAATGCCCGATAGAAACCGGGATCACGGAACATTGAGGTGACGTTTACGCTCACTTCATCAAGAAAGCGTTGCATGCAGGCCGAATCGCGTAATATCTCTTCTTGCAAGGCAGATATTGATGAGAACTTTTCCAACTCAACTATACGTCGAATGCGCCGCTTCAATGATGTAGGAGCATAGTCGCGGAAGTCATAACCCCAACGCTGATATATGGCTTCCGTCAATAACAAAACTTCGATATTTTCTATTTCGATAGCCACACCTGCATCAATGAGGAGAGTTGCACGATATTGACTGGCTTACTTAAGTAATCCGAGGCTCCTGCCTCAAGACATTTTTCCCGATCTCCGACCATGGCATTGGCGGTCAGAGCAATGATTGGTAACTTCTTAAACTTCCCTAACTTACGAATCTCATGCATGGTTTCGTACCCGTCCATGTCGGGCATCATGATGTCCATTAGCACCAAATCCATGTCGGGTACTCTCTTCAGGAGATCTATAGCAGTAGCACCATTCTCGGCCGATAACACAACAACACCTCTTCGCTCTAACGCGGCGGTGAGTGCGAAAATATTGCGCGCATCATCATCCACGATTAGTACTTTTTTGCCATCGAGATTGTTCGCGGCCTCCTGAAGTTGCAGGAGCAGTTTGCGTTTCTCTTCCGGCAGGCGCGATACCACGCGGTGCAAGAACAGAGCAGTCTGATCAAGTAGATGCTCGAGTGATTCAGCGCTTTTTATTACACTGGAACTGGCAAGTTTTCTCAGCGTGGCTTGGTCGGAATCGGTAAGCGGCACACTAATAAATATGACCACAGGTATGCCTATCAGTAATTTATCCTGGCGCAGCGCAGCGATGAAATCGGTGCCACTCATATCAGAGAGTTTCGTTCCAACTACCACGCAATCAAAGGATTTTTTACTCATAGCAACCAGCCCCGACTTGCCACCAGCGGCATGGTGGATTGTGATGTCGCCATCACCGAGCAGGTCGGTAATTTGTTTATCCTCACCCTTATCGGCAGCCACTAATAACAGGTTTTTCATTGGCCGATCGAGGAAGGCATACATTGCATCCATTGCCGCAGCGAGTTGATCGCGGCTCACCGGCTTGGTGAGATGCTGGAGGGCGCCCTGCGAGAGGCCAGGCAGTGGGTCATTTTCCATGGAAATAATATTCACCGGAATATGGCGCAAGTCATGATCTCGTTTAAGTATGTCCAGAATTGTCCATCCATCCAAATCTGGGAGATGGATGTCAAGGGTAATAGCATCGGGTCTGTAGCTGCGCACCAGTTCCAGCGCCTGTATTCCGCGCATCGCAACAATTCCCTTGAATCCTTTCTCTCGTGCCAGATCAAGAATAATTTTTGCGAATATCGGATCGTCCTCGATGATTAGCAGAACGCGATCACCGTCTTTAATCGTGGCCCGATCATCCGCCGCTTCCGATTCGTGTAGCGCCCGCAGTGCCCGCTCTGAAGCATCTAAGTTCACCGCACTGTCTGCGTTAACTGGTTTGGAATGCTGTTCGCTAAGTAGTGTGCGCCCACTTTCGAGAATCGGCGTTGGAGCATCGGTATTTAAGCTCTTCTGTGGCACATAAAGCACGAAGGTGCTGCCCTGTTGAGTTGCACTTCGCAGCAATTTGAGTTCGCCACCCATTAGCCGAGCAATTTCACGGCTGATCGAGAGCCCCAAACCAGTACCACCATACTTACGGGCAGTTCCACCATCGCCCTGTTGGAAGGCCTCAAAGATCATGAACTGTTGGTCGGCTGAAATGCCGATGCCAGTATCCTCGACGGTGAAGGCGAAGACTTCATCTGCCTTGTTAAGATTCTGGTTGTCTGTGCTCCAACCAGAGGTGGCTCGATTCACGCGCAACGACACCTGTCCCTTCTCAGTAAATTTGAAGGCGTTAGAGAGCAAGTTCTTTATCACTTGCAGCAGCCGCATCTCATCGGTGATGATGGCCGGAGGCAAGTCACCTGCAACAATTACTTCGAAGCCGAGCTTTCTACTCTCCGCTGCATGGCGGAAAACGTTCTCAATCTGGTCATGCACCACAGCAAAAGGTAGCTCTGATAGATTCAAAGAGACCGTACCCGATTCGATCTTGGATAGGTCAAGAACCTCGTTGATCAACGAGAGCAGATCATTGCCCGAGGTGTGAATTAATGTTGCGAATTCCATCTCCTTCAAGTCAAGATGGCTGCTCTTGTTCTCTGCAAGAAGTCCGGAGAGAATGAGCAAATTATTCAGTGGTGTGCGCAACTCATGCGACATATTGGCAAGAAACTCGGATTTATATCTGGAAGTAAGCTCCAATTGTGACGCTTTTTCTTCAATCGCTGCCTTAGCCTGCCCAACCTCAAGGTTCTTGGTTTCCACCTCCATTTTCTGTTCTTCCAACATTTGTGCTTGACCTGCTAGTTCGTCGTTAGTCTGGCGTAGTTCTTCCTTCTGGAGCTGAAGTTCTTCAGTGAGAGTCTGTGACTCCTTGAGCAGCTCTTCTGTGCGCGTACTGGCTTCAATCGTATTCAACACTGTCCCGATGGACTCAGCGAGTTGATCTAGGAAAGCTACTTGGGTCGAAGAGAATTGCGTGAAGGCTGCCAACTCGATAACGGCTTTAACCTTGCCCTCGAAGATAATCGGCAGCACTAGGATATTCAGTGGTTTTGCCTGGCCCAGCCCGGAAGTGATCTGTATGTAGTCGTCAGGCACGTTTGTGAGCAGGATGCGCTTTTTCTCAATAGCACATTGCCCGATTAAGCCCTCGCCCATCTTCCATACTTTTGGGATGTTTTTCCGTTCTTTGTAGGCGTAAGAAGAAAGCATCTTTAGCCGAAGTTCACCGCTTATTGATTCGTTCATAACATAGAACACGCCATGTTGGAAATTCAGCAGCGATGCAAGTTCAGAGAGCACAGTCTTCGATACAATCACGCGGTCCCGCTGACCTTGTAGCATCACTGCTAACTTAGTTAAGTTTGAATTGAATTCATTTCTCTCATTATCCAAATTTCTCAATTCTGTCACAACAACCTGAGTTCTCTCCAATTCCTCCGTGTTTAACGAAAGATCATCCATTTGAGTCTTAATTGAATCTTTGATTGACTTGTATCCCGCTGAAAAAGTAACACCAACCCATATAATTAAAATTAAAAGCATCAAAAGAAAGAGATAAACAATCAATAGGTTTCTCGTGAGGGTTTTTTGGCGCCCTGATGTGGCCAATTTAAACTGCACTTCCATTTCTTTCTGAAAAGAAATGAACAATTCTGTAGCAATTCCTGTGATATTTTTTAAACTCGGAGTGATTGCAGCATGGGTGGTCACCTGCAATTGGAGGGGAAGAAACCCATTGGGCGATTTTTGAATCACGACATCTGCGGTCTTTAAAGCTTGGAAAGATGATGGACTCACTAGGTTGCTAACGGATGTGCCGCTTAAATTATTAAAGGTATTCAAGCGTTTGGCGAGCAAAACTCGGGCGTCCTCTACCTCTCTTTTGGATACATTGCCCCTCAACCATCGTTTGGCTATTGCTACATACCCGAGCGCCTCTCGCTGAGCAAAAATGATTGATGACGAAGAAGCGCCGGCCTCGGAAAAAATCTTATTAATTTTTGCTGGTACGCGAGACGTGGAAAGCATAGAAAGTGTCATCACTACTAGCATGACCACAGTTAGTATCGCAAGAATTAGCTGCGCGCGCTTGAAGCGGATCATTGTTTAATGACATACGAAGTCGCGCCATACAACAGGGTGATTTCAATATCCTGCCGTTGGGATCTCAGTGTAATCATCACCACTAGAGCCTCTCTCGGTTCCTGATCTTTGCCATTTATTACCTCTTGAAATTGAGTTGAAGTGGGAGACCCCTGGCGCGCTCTGCGACAATGCAATATGCGTAGCACCGTTCGTTTAGATCGTAACTGCGATGTTCTTGTCGTCAATTCCCCCGACGAGACTCATCTATTGGGCCTGTGAAATAAAGTGCATCTCGTCGCATGGTTGACGTAACTTAGTGAATTGAAGGATACTCGTATACCATGAAAACGGAAGAGCCGGCAAATCTAATAGATTCAGATGGGTCGCCTATCCGCGTCCTTGTTGTGGATGATCACCCAATTTTTAGGTTCGGTGTCTGCGAGCGGATCAAGGCAATGGGCGGGCGCGTCATACTGGTCGGTGAGGCCAGTGATGGAATTGAGGCCCAATCATCGACTGCTGCTCTGCGGCCTAATGTAATTTTGCTAGATCTGAATATGCCAGGAATATCTGGAATTGAGACCACTAGAAATATCAAGGCGGATTTTCCTGAGACCCACATTATTATCCTCTCCTCTGATGACAAAATGGAGGATATTAAATTAGCGCTCAAGGCAGGAGCTAGCGGATATTTGCTCAAATCCGTCGCCGCGCCTGAACTGCAAGAGGCTATCTTCAAGGTCGTCCAGGGCATTCCAATTCTCTCTTTAGCGGTGACCCGGGATATGTTAACTGCCTTGAGCCAACCCCCTGTTACTGCCAGCGTTCTTTCTAGGCGCGAGATAGAAATTCTCAAAATGGCCTCCATCGGCGCGAGCGACAAAGATATCGCTAAGGCGCTCTCTATTAGTAAGCGCGACGTGGAGTCAGATATACGCACAATCTCCCAAAAGTTGGGAACCTCATCGCGCACCGAAGCAATCACTCAAGCTATTCGAAATAAAATAATTAAAAGCCCTAAAAATTATTGACTGGCGAATGCTCTAAGAGCTTTTGTATATCTGCGGTGCCTTCGATAATGCACGATAGTATTTAACAGAATAACGAAAGTCACGATGAAAAATTGCACGAAAAACATATCAAGTAACATCTTCGCAGTGCCTAGCGTCGGAACAGATTTTACAACTTTATAGACTTCTGAATCTCCATTTAGAGTATAAGAAAGACTAAGAGTCTGACCTGCTCGAGGTGGTATGGCTAAAGTTATTAGGCCATTTTCACCCGGAACTGAAATTTCGCTAACTTGGACTATCTCAGATGTACCCGAAAAAGCATCGCGGAGAGAAAGAACATCACCAACGACTAAGTTGGACGCTAGTGCCTCTTCCGTAATAAGTAGATCTCCTTTTTGAATTCCAGCGACTTCATAACTTGTTAAGGCGGGAATAACTTCTGTGCCGAGAAAGCTGTGTAAACCCGCGGGCAAAAGTAGCGAGAAGAGAATTAAGGAGATATACATCAAGTTGAAGGCGTGCATCCAATCGAAGTGATGCCCAATCGATAAGGAATTTTTTTCAACATCATGCATATCTGAAGAGATCGCGCTCTTCTCTTCAATCGCTTCAACACCATGTGTGTGTGAATTGACCGAATTTGTCGGTTGAACTTCATGGACTAATTCCATTGGTTGAGCTTCATGGTCTAACCGTTTGGTGATTACATCCAACATCTCGCTGATGCGCAGAAGAACTTGTTGCTCACTCACTAGTGCGCTATCGGCAGAGAGAACCTTTGAATTGCTCTGTTCCTTTACTCCACCGTATTCATCACCTGTGTAAATGTTGATGACGGAACCAAGTGATTGAACTGAATCAACTCCTGTTTTTGGAGCAGCTGGTTTTGTCTCTGAAGGATTTTGGGTAGCCGAATTCACTCGCTCTTCCTGCTCTGATTTTTCAATAATTACAGCGCCTTGCGGCATATAGATAGTCATCTTCTGACCTTGCGCTTCATCTTCTGGTCTAACTTGACTTGATGCGGGAATTTCATCAGTCATTTCGGCGTACCTCCTTTCGCTTAAATTAGCTCCATTTACATCTCGCCCCTGTCATTTAATCACTTTAAGTATACCTGGGGTTGTAGCTATTTTAAGCGCTTCACCAGGGGTTGGATCGAAAATTTCGATTTGATATCCAAAATTTTTAAAGGCGAGATAGACGTGCAAAGGAGAGGCTTTTAGGTAATAAACGATCGAACCATCAGGATTAGTAAAACTTACGCCATTTGTAGTTTCTCCCGCTTTTTTCATCGTTTCATAAGCCGTGGGATCTGTATATGTAGCGATAATTCGATAATTTTCCGCTGTGTCTGCTAGTCCGGTGCCACCAGGAAGATAGCGAATGAAATTTTGATCTTCCGAGACACGATTAAAGGTGTACTTAGCGCCTGCAGATGGTCCAATCCAGTAAATTGAACCCCCAGCGGCTTTTACGGCAGAGATTAACTCGGATTCAGTGAGTGCCACTTGTCCTGAGCTATTTGGATTGGCAGTTGGTGTAGGTGAAACTGAGGTTCCATCGGGTTGAACAAGGGCGAGGTTGACCGTTCTTGAGCCTGAAAAAGCCGCCAAAGTCACTGAAAAAGTTAATAGTGAGAAGAATATCGCGACTCCAGCATACTTTAAAAACTGTAATTTGCGCCTATTTTGAGCAATTCGATCTACTGGAGCTACAACCATGAACTAGTTCCTTTGTTTAAGCTTTGACTATTACGTACATTGTAGTTTTATTTGATTCCTCGTCACCTGATTCCTTTTTACAAGCGCCCCACTTCATTTCGCCGCTAGAATTATTGACACAGACAGGGAACGCTGGTCCACTAGATCCAGCAGGACCGGCAGGACCCTGAGGACCAGTATCGCCCTTATCGCCCTTATCGCCCTTATCGCCCTTTATGCCCTGTGGGCCAACGGCCCCAGTTGCACCAGTTAGGCCAATTGGACCTTGAATCCCTTGTAAACCAATTGGGCCTTGTGGGCCAGTTGCACCAGTTGCACCAGTTTCGCCTTGAATACCTTGAATACCCTGATCGCCCTTTTCGCCCTGAATACCCTGATCGCCCTTTTCGCCCTTTTCGCCCTGAATACCTTGAATACCTTGAATACCTTGTTCACCTTGTGCACCTTGTGCACCAGTTTCACCCTTAGCGCCGGCAACGCCCTGCGGACCTTGTGGGCCAATTGCGCCTTGCATTCCCTGTATACCTTGAAGACCAGTTTCGCCCTTATCGCCCTTTGGACCAGTTGCTCCAGTTGCTCCAGTTGCTCCAGTTGCTCCAGTATCACCCTTTGCTCCAGTTGCTCCAGTTGCTCCAGCAGGGCCTTGTGGGCCAGCAGGGCCTTGTGGGCCACTTGCTCCAGCTTCACCGGTTGTAACAGTCGTTCCAAGCGCCTTCGCCTCTCCATTAGAGGAAATATTAATTGGGCCAGCTAACAAACCCGATGGATCGGAGTTTGAATTATTATTCTGCACTGGAGAAGGAGTTGATGTCTTAGAAACAGAGGCAGAGCCCGTCGAAGATATCTTTATAGGCCCATCTAATAAGTTCTTCGTACTTGAAGCCGCCGGAGAAACTTTAACGGTACTTGAGCCACCTAAAACTATAGGGCCATTGAGCACGTGATTTGAAGCAGATGCCGAGGTTGAAAAGGAGGCAGAAAAAAACAGAGAAATAAGCGACAAAACAACTATCTTTTTAGTGGTTCCTAAAAATTGCAAGCGCGAACGCCATAGATGTATTGACATAGCCGCCTCCTTGCTTTCGTTGCCGAGATTATCGCATAAATATATGAATTTTACCTCACGAATTCCTCACGGCAAGGTCACATTTACTACACAGTAACATCGCCCTCAAGAAAATCCTAGGTTCATCTTTTCCATCTTACCCCTTATGAGCAGGCAAAACAAGTCATAACAAAGATCGGGTTAATTCTCACCGCACGTGCACTCGGCCTTGGCTTCCGACTGTGTACCAGTATCAGAACAGCACTTGCCACCCTCGGCAGAACATCCGCACTGCTTTTCGATGAGTTCAATTGTGGCTTCGGTCATTTTCATCTCCTATGTATGTCGTTTTTCACGTTGGATTTACATCTTTCAATGCAGCAAGGTTACTCGTGATAGGCACGAGAATAGCCCGAGATTGGGCAAAGAGATACGCTTCACAAAAATCTAGAGTGCTAGCCGTCCCAGCGGGATTGAGCTCTTTGGCACTGAGTGCTCTTACCCGTAAAAAGCTGCAGAAAACAATTAACCTGCGGCCTGCTGGCGCACCGCGCTGGATGCTCTTGGGAACCCTCTGCATTTCGTGAAGCACGCCATCGATACGATTGTGCACTCGGAGATCATACTCGGCCGGCTCGATATGAATATCAGACTTTAGATCCCAAAACTGTGTTCGATTCTGCCTGGGAGGCTACTGCGGCAGCAGAGAGAGCTTGCTCGTAAGCGTTAATTGCCCGCTCCTGTAAACCCATCTCCACAAAAACCCTGGCAACTTCTCCCCAATATATGGCCACTTCCTTCGAAGGTTCCATATCAACTGCATGTTGTAGTGCGCGTTCTAATTGAATTTGCGACTCTTCAACCATGCCTAACTTAAAGAGGACCTTCGCCTCAAGGCAGAGCAACCTAGCCCTTGGACCAGGAACATCTTCTGGTAACTCAGTTAAGCCTTTTCGAACAAACATCAAGGCAGTGGAGGGATTGCCTCGGAGTAGTTCAACCTCAGAAAGAGTGAGACAGGCATAGGCTGCAGGGACAGGATTGTTCTGTGCGGCTAAATCAAGGTAGGCAGCTTCGGCGAGATTGTGAACCCGAACCAAATCCGGATTAGGCAGTTCTAGTAAAATCCTTGCAGCGTTATTATTCAATACGGGCACAACATTATTGAGTTCGGCCAACTTGGACCAATGCAACGCATTTGTGATGTGGTTAAGGGAAAGAGCGAGGTCGCCACGGCTCTCGGCCAGCATGGATGCTTGCCACTGTGACTGAACCATCGCTTTCGGAGATTTACACGCCTCGGCCAGCTCCAATGCGCGTGCAACTAATTCGGATGCTCGCTGAGTGTCTCCGCGGTGAAAATGACACCTTGCTACAAGGCAGAGCAGCTCAACGACCTCTGTTTCAGGCCAGGCGGTTGCAAACTCCCGTAACATTTCCTCACCTCTCTGGGCCCCCATCCCGAAATTCCCAGATCGAAAACAGACTCTGACAATTTCATTTCCGATACGGACGCGGAGATCCGGCGCCGCTTTGGGATGATCATCAAAGAGGCGTTCAAGTTCATCCAGAACGCCTTCAACTTCACCTTGCCGAACCCGTACCTGGAGGAGCACCACCGAGGCAGTCAGTCTGGCGCCATTATCGTCTCTACTCGATTCAATAATTAGTCTGGCGTAATTTTCGGCATCATCTAGATTGCCAGAACTCAGGGCTACTTGAGCCACATTTAAGCTCCAGTCAACCTCTTGATCTGCCTGATCAATGATTAACTCCGCGACCGAGACACCCAACCGAGAAGCAAGCTGGCCGACCAATTCCTGCTTTGGCTTTCTCTTTCCAGCTTCCAAGAGTGAAATATAACTGGCCGCCGAAATACCATCGGCTAACTCGGCCTGGGTTAGACCAGCCACCCCGCGCAGATTTCTTAACCTAGTGCCAAAATCCATTGGGCTTCCTTTTCTCTTTGTTTTGGTATATCTTACAATCAATCTTTACAAATTGTGAAGTCTATTAGGGAGATATTGTGAAGAAGATAATTGCCGTAATCCTGACCGTTTCGTTCTTGGCCGTAATGCCTGCACAGGCAGCTAGCCCAGATCGCAAAGTTGTGACAACTCAATCCGTTGGTGGCGGAATTTGGTGCTGCGACGCTATTCCGGCCTGAGCATTTCATTGCAGAACCTATTTTTGAAGGGAAGGCTCTACATGTTGATAGGTGGTTCGTTCATTGGGCAAGAAACATTTGTCGCGCGCAGCAAAGGTTTCTTGCCTGCAAATTCACCCACGCCTTGGTTCTTAACTAAAGGTCTCATAACAACTTCTAATTCAATGTTGCCCCACTTTTGGTCAGTTGGCGCAGTTTTAGTTAGGAAGGCAGAAAAACTCTTGATTAAGGCTCTTTCAAAATTACTCGTCAGATTGGGACTCACTTCAGACGAAAGATATTTGCTGCAAGTTGACATTGAGGCACTCGCCAATCTGATACGAGTTCGCTATGGTGCTATCGGGATTCTCAATGAATCAGATGAATCAGGAAAAACGTTCAAGTATTTCATCCACACTGGCATCACTCCGGAAATAGTTAAATCAATCGGGATACTGCCAATGGGACGGGGTCTGCTCGGAGCAGTGATTCTTGAGAATGCCGGCATACGCATTGAAGATATGTCTAAAGATCCACGGAGTACTGGATTCCCGCCCGGCTACCCTCCCATGAAATCACTGCTCGCTGTGCCAATTTTCTATGAGGGTCATATGTATGGACGCATTTACTTAAGTGAAAAATTAAATGGCCTGCCTTTTAACGAGGATGATGAGGTGCTGGTTCAGAATTTTTCCAATTCGTTAGCGAAAACTTTGGATGAAAGCATTAGATCAAGATTAAGCGCTCATGTGTAGTCGGTCCCTTACTCATTAAGCTGCGGCAAAGCCCAGTTTAATATCGTTTTTAATATCTTCAATGTTCTCTAGTCCAATACTCACACGCACCATACCTGGCGTGATTCCCGCCTTAATCTGTTCATCTGGGCTTAACTGCGAATGCGTCGTTGATGCTGGATGAATAATGAGTGAGCGAACATCACCGATATTGGCAACGTGGCTAAAGAGCTTTAAACTTTCAACAAATTTCCGACCCGAGGGTGCACCGCCTTTTAACTCAAAAGAAAAGACTGCGCCAGCACCTTTAGGAGCATATTTTTTCGCAAGGGTGTGCCAGGCAGATGAAGTAAGTCCTGCATAACTCACGTGTGCGACTTGGGGTTGTTTTTCTAACCATTGGGCTAATTCCAGTGCGTTGCGCAGGTGGCGATCCATGCGCAAATTAAGCGTCTCTAAGCCATGTGCCAATAGCCAGGCATTAAATGGTGAGACCGATGCACCAATATCGCGAAGCAGTTGCAAACGGGCTTTGACGATAAAGGCAATGTTTGCACCAAATGTGCCGTTAACGCCGAGAGTTTGCGCGTAAATCAAGTTGTTGTAACTTGCATCGGGTTGATTAAAGCCGGGGAATTTTTCTGGATCCTTAGCGAAATCAAAGTTTCCTGAATCAACAATCGCACCAACCATTGCATTGCCGTGGCCAGATAAAAACTTTGTTGCAGAGTGTGTGACGATATCGGCGCCGTATTCAATTGGCTTAGTTACATATGGAGTTGCAATCGTGTTATCAACTATCCAAGGAACGCCTACCTCGTGAGCAATTTTACCGATCGCTTCAATATCTAATATGGAGCCAAGCGGGTTTGAGATTCCTTCACCAAAAAACGCCTTTGTATTTGGTTTAACGGCCTGACGCCAAGCATCCATATTTCCAATGTCGTTGATGAAAGTGGTTTCGATACCGTATTTAGGAAGCGTGTAATTAAATAGATTAAATGTGCCTCCATATACATTAGAGCTAGATACAACGTGATCGCCAGCTTGGGCAACGTTCATAATCGCAAATGCTGTTGCGGCCATTCCAGATGCAACTAATAATGAAGCGACACCACCTTCGAGGGCCGCTATGCGCTGTTCAACAGCATCTTGAGTTGGATTGTTAATGCGTGTGTAAACATTCCCAGCCTCGGCAATGCCAAAAAGATTTGCTGCATGTTGTGTATCGCGAAACTGATAGGCCGTCGTTTGGTAAATTGGAAGCGAGCGCGAACCTGTTGTCGGATCTGGCGTTTGACCAGCATGAATTTGCAGGGTCTCAAAGGCCCAATCATTTGCGTTGCTCATGGGCATCACTCTTTCTCAGCTTAGTTAGTAGTACAAGGGGTCTAACTTTAGTTTCCGTCCCAATTAGCCATCTCGGCAGCAAATGGATCTAATCCCATAGGACCAATCTTCAATGCATATGTATGGAATTTTTTCATATTGAAGTTAGCACCAAGGCGGAGCTTTGCATCTTCGCGAGCGGCCATCCAGACGCGTTCTCCAACTTTGTATGAAATCGCTTGTCCTGGCCACCCGAGATAACGATCGGTCTCACTTCGAGAATGGTCCTCATCGAGTAAAGCCTGTTCGTTAAGGAGTTTTCGTGAGGATTCGGCGTTCCAGATATTGCCATCAAAATCGGTATAACCAAGGTGCATGCCAATGTCGACGACGATCCGTGCGGCGCGTAAAGCCTGTGCAGATAAATAACCCATTTCAATTCCCGGTTCATCAAATGCACCGAGTTCATTCATGAAACGTTCGGCATACAAAGCCCAACCTTCGCCATAACCACTAATCCATGCCGCGGTGCGTTGGAATCGCGTAAGGCGATCTTTTTCGATTGTCACTGTTGCAACTTGTAAGTGATGTCCAGGTACAGCTTCGTGATACCACGTTGACACTAAGTGCCAGTTACTCACGTGATCTTTGCCAAGCATTGGGATCCACGTAGTACCGGGGCGCGACAAATCCTCCGATGGAGGGTTGTAGTAAGGCGCTGATGCGCTGCCTTCTGGGGCTAATCTGGCTTCGCAAATCTTTATGCGCTCATCGATTTCAAAGAACTCGCCATCCATGCGAGCTATAGCTGCATCAGTAAAATCCTGCAGGTACTTAATAACGTTTTCTTTGCCTTTAATGACGTATTTTGGATCGTGGTCTAAAACATCGGCAACCTCGCGCAACGTTTTTGCACCAGGCTTAATCTGCTCGGCCAGAACCCACATGCGATCGTTAATCGCCTTTAAATCTGCAACTCCCCACTCATATGTAGCTCGCAAATCTAATTGGGCGCCAGTGAAAAAGCGTGCCCAAACCGAGTAACGCTCGGCACCGACGGCATCCTCTGGATTTGCAATTTTCATGTACTCAGTTTTCAAATACTTCGCAGTCTGCGCCGATGATTCCTCCGCCGATTTAGCTGCGACAAGTAAGTCTGGGTATTTATTGTCAGGATCAATTTTTGTACACATCTGGCTATAGCCACCATTGGCATAGCTTTCCAACTGTTCGATGACGCCCCGCACTTGGCGTTGAGCTGTAGTTTTACCGGCTTTTGCAACAGCAGCAATAGTTTCAATCCATTGTGCATGTGCAGTTTCAACTGCACGCAAACGGCTAGCGATATTTTCAAAATCCTTCGCGTTATTTTTTGGCATTAACTCAAAGATTGAGCGAATATTGGATGGTGGCGAAGTCAGAACATTCCAAAGTACAAATCCCTCTTGGCTATCATGCAGGGCGAGTTGAGATTCCAAACGTTCAGTCATCACCGTTTTAGCGATGCGATCAATTTCATCGATTGGTTGCATCGCCGCCAATTTTTTAAGCGTTTGTCGAGTTAAATTCGCGATGGCTTCGGCACCTGCGATTGAGAAATCATCTAGTTTGTCTTGATTCACACCATTACCTAAATAAGTGCAATCCATTGGACTCAGGGCCGCAGCCTCATCAATGAAAACATCACTAATTTCGAAAATCTCTGATCGATATGTCATTGGATATTCATATCAGTCTCTTTTGCCTTTGTCGATAGATATGCTTTCGGAGTGATTACATCCCAACTGCGAAATCTCAGTATGCACCGCGGTTTTGTGCAGCTATTGTCGGCACGTTTCATTTCAAACATTGGCAATGGGCTCTCTCCGATTGCACTGGCCTATGGCGTGTTAAGTCTGGATGGGGCCACTGGAAAAGATTTGAGTTTAGTTATGTCTGCTCGGATTTTTCCAATGATTGCGCTGATGCTATTTGGTGGCGTTATCGGAGATCGCTTTAAGCGAAATCGCATCGTTGGTGGAGCAGATATTCTCGGAAGTATTTCCGTGGCAATAAGTGCGGCATCTTTTATTTTCGGTTTTGCCTCAGTATCCCTGCTTGTATTTATGGGTTTTTTATTTGGAATTCTTAATGCACTGTGGTGGCCGGCAATGACTGGAGTCCTTCCAGCGATTGTGCCTAAGGAAAAACTAAAAGATGGCAACGCTCTTGTAGGTTTATTAGGGAATTTTGGATATGTAGTTGGAGCCCTTCTAGGTGGCACTATTGTCACCCTCTTTGGTTCAGGTCCGGCTCTGTTGGTCGATGCAGTTTCATTTCTAGTTGCTGGCATATTAATTTGGCGACTTAATGTTCCGCCGATGGGGAAACGTGTACGGACTTCAGTATTCACCGAACTTAAAGATGGTTGGTTTGAATTCAAATCTCGCCCTTGGGTAGTTGCAACGGTTATTGCATTCACCGGAATCAATGCATGTTTTGAAGCGTTGCTTCAAGTTCTTGGACCGCTTGCATTCAACGAAAATGCAAATGGCCCCCGTAACTGGTCTTTTAACTTAGCGAGTTTAACTGTGGGAATGATTTGTGGCGGAGTTATTGCTTTAAAGATTCACTTCAGTAGACCTCTGTTTTTTGCGATGATCGTGATTGCTCTCGCATCTGCATGGGATTTTTCTTTGGCTTTGAAGAGTCCACTCCCATTTACTCTATGCGGAGCTTTTGTTGCAGGAATCGCTATAGAAATCTTTATGGTCAACTGGAGCACAGCTTTGCAATCTCATATCCCTGAAGAGTCTTTCTCCCGCGTTAGCGCCTATGACGCATTTGGTTCTTTCGCACTCGCCCCTCTTGGAATCGTGGTTGCTGGTCCTCTGGCAATGTATTACGGCGTACACACAGTTCTTTGGTTTACTGGCACTATCACTTTGATGTCTGCATTGCTAGCTCTGTTAGTCAAATCCGTTCGGGATCTCAAAGCGGTTGTGCCGTCAGATTAACTAGTTACGAACTAGGAAAATGGCCGTACTCTTAATCCATGGATCAGCAACCTATAGCGCCACCGAAACTTCGAGGTTGGTTTCATCTGGGCGCAACTCCAGTTGTAATCATCGCATCTTTAGTTTTATTTATATTAAGCAAGGAATCTTTTAAATTTGCCGTTGCAATTTATTCAATTACCGCAATTTTACTTTTTAGTGTTTCAGCTATTTATCACCGAGTCCCCTGGTCTCCTTCAAAGAAAAAGATTTGGCGCAGATTTGATCATGCCAATATCAACTTACTTATAGCTGGCTCGTGTACGCCTTTTGCAGTCACACTTCTTGAAGGGCGAGATCGCACCATTCTTCTATCGGTTGTTTGGATAGGAGCAGCGCTCGGAGTCGGAATGCGTATTTTTTGGCTTGGCGCTCCCCGCTGGCTATACGTTGCTAGCTACCTTCTTCTAGGGTGGGCCGCAGTTGTATATATGCCACAGCTCTATCGTGCCGGTGGCCTTTGGGTATTGCTTCCCATCGTTATCGGAGGTCTTTTTTATTCGGTGGGGGCGATTTTTTACGCGCTTAAACGCCCTGGACGTGAAGCAAAGTACTTTGGTTTCCATGAGCTCTTCCACATATTCGTACTTGCCGCTTGGATTTCGCAGTACATAGCGATTTCAGTAGCGATTTACAGTAAGTAAGGCCTTGCTCTAACCTAAGGCTCTATTCACACGAACTGCGGGGTACAAGGTGGCCGAGAAAAGTTCATTTTTAAACTGGGTTGGATTTAAAGGTGAAGAGCCGAACCAGCCATCCTCAGTAGATCGAATTCGTGAACTCGAAGCACAGTTGGCCGATCTTCGATCACGCCGTGACATTAATGCTTTGACTAAAGAAGAGTTTGAAATTCTTGCCACGGAAACTGCAATGGCAATGATTAAGTCGGCTCAAGCGCGTGAAAGTAAGGCGCAATCAACTGCATCTCGCCTAGTATCTGAAACTACTCGCATTACTAAAGAGGAGCTTGAGGCAGCTGATACCAAAGCCCGTGCAATTCTAAGTGGTGCAGAATCCCGTGGACGAAAATACATCTCTGCCGCCGAAGAGGAGGCGGGGCAGATGCTCGCGCAGGCCGAGGCCGAGGCTTCAGCCCTGTTAGAGAGTAAAAAGCGCGAAGTCGCTGCCCTTACTTCTTCAGCACGCCGCGAGGGTGAGCGGATCATCGGTGATGCAACACATGAGGTCTCTAATTACCGCCAATGGTTAATCGGTGTAATGGCCGAGGCCGAGCGTCTTTACAAAGTTCAAACCGCTTCATTAGATGCAGCCCAAGGTGCGATTCATCAATCCCGTGCCAGACTTGAAACTGCTTTTGAGCGTTTAGCAGATCTCCATAAAAGTGTGATGGAAAATCTCAATCCAGATAACACGATTATTAACTCAGGTCCAATAAAGGTTACTAGTGAACGCACGAAGACCGCGATCGCGGCTCCAAAGAAAACTGCTAAGAAATCAGTTGCTAAGAAATCTGCCGCACGTAAGTAGTTAGCCATGGCAACGCTTCGCGGTATCCGATACATCCCTGCCATTGATGGTTTGCGCGCTATAGCTGTTATAGCGGTTATGTTGTATCACTTAGGTTTTACGTGGATTCCAGGTGGCTTCTTAGGTGTAGATCTATTCTTCGTAATCTCAGGCTATGTCATCACACGTCTTCTTCTCGATTCGATTGCACGAAGTGGTGGTTTAGATTTGCGCGCTTTTTATAAGGCCCGTGTGCGTCGACTACTACCGCCGCTAGCTTTTATGATGATTACGACCGCGATTTTTATTGGCCTTTGGGCACCTGAAACTGCTCGCCGCTTTGTCAGTGATTCTCCCTTTGCTTTTATAGGAGCGATGAATTGGTGGTTAGTTTTTCGCCATACAGATTACTTCGATTCAATTGCGCGACCGCCACTTTTACAACATACCTGGTCACTTGGCGTTGAAGCCCAGTTCTATCTTATGTGGCCCTTGATTTTACTTCTTGTTCTGCGCTATTTAGGCAAGAACAAGATTCCTGGAGCAGCGCTGATAATCGCTACCGTCTCCGGAATTGCATTATTAGTTGTTTCATACCAAGTAGATGCCGCCAATGCTTCACAAATAAGCCATGTTTATTTTGGTACTGATACTCACAGTATTGGTTTATTTCTTGGTGCCGCTTTAGCGGTGAGTTGGATTCCGCAAAATTTAAAAGCAGATGTCGACAAGCATGCACAGGATTTCATAGATGGAATTGGAGTTTTTGGTTTCGTCGGAATAATTGCAACTTTTCTTTTTATTGATGAGACCGACCCAACGCTTTATAAATTAGCATTTCCTCTTGCAGGTTTATTTGGTTGCGCAATTATTACGTCGATTGTTCACCCGGCCTCACGATTTGCACCAATTTTGAGTAGCAGAGTTGCCGTCTGGATAGGTGAACGTTCGTACTCGATTTACTTGTGGCATTGGGTCGTATTCCAAGTGACTAGACCGGCCGTTGATATTGAAGGTTCGGCTTGGGCTCTGACTGCTCTACGAGTTCTTATTGTCTTTGCCTTGGCCGATATTTCTTTACGACTTGTTGAACTTCCAATCAGAAGTGGTTTAGTTGAGTACTGGTTTAAAGGAATGAAATACCGAACTAAGAGAGTGCAACTTCGGCAGAAATCATTAGTCGCGCTTTCATTAGTAACACTTGTAACTTTAATTTCTGTAGTAACCGTGAATGCAATTCAGAGTACGGATCGAGTTATGGTCCAAGTTAAAACGGATCTCACAGGTTTACCTGATGCATCGAATATGCCTGATGCATCGAATCAAGAAACTGGTGCTAGCAACACCACCGGCTTATGGGTTACTGGCGATTCTGTGATACTCGGAATTCGCTTTGAACTCGAAACCCGAGCTCATATTTCACTCATTAATGCCAGAGTTGGACGACAGGCCACAGAACTCACTGAAGTAATGGCCCATGACAAATTACGAATGTTGGATTCAACAGTTGTCTTCAATTTGGGAAATAACAATAAATTAACCCAAGCCCAAGTTGCCGAAATTTTTGAAGAGGTTAAAGATCAGCCTAAAATAATAGTAGTTAACACGGCAGTTCCACGTAGTTGGCGTGATGAGAATAATCTTCTGATAGCCCAGTTCGCCGAAAAATATGGAGCGCTGCTGGTTGACTGGAATGTAATTTCACAAGGACACCCTGAATATTTTGCGCCCGATGGTGTGCATCTGGTTCAATCAGGAGTTCGCGCTTATGTCGATGCAATAGCGGCGCAACTCTAAAACAAAAGTGAAAAAATAATCCCCAACGTGCAAGACGTTGAGGATTATTTAACTAAACTCTTACTTAAACTCCCCCGGAATTCCAAAGATTGCAGAAGAAGCAATCTGTCCATCCGAGTACACAGATGAGACACGGAACTGTGTCCATCCAGTATCTGAACTCTTAGTAACATTTTGTGTTAGTTGATCCATTGGAACGGTTGCAATTATCATCCAGTCACCAGCACCGTTTGGTCGCACCTCAACGTTGTAGCCAGTTAAGCCATCTACTGCCGATGGTGCAACCCATCGTAGTTTTAATCCATCGCTACTTTTTAGTGCCACGAACTTCGATGGTGCCTCAACTGCAACAACTGGCACCGCGGATTCAGTTGGCTCTGCAGTTGCCGATTCAGTTGGCTCTGCAGACTCAGTAATTGATGGGGAAGGTTTTGCTGCTCCATCTCGATCGGTTCCAGATTTTGACCATACGATTGCAGCGAGAATGACGATTCCTGCAATAACGAGGAAAGCTACTCGACTTGAAGTTGTTTGCTTAGGAGTTGCAACCGGCTTTTGCAATACTGGGCTTTGCACTACTGGCTTCTGCACTACTGGGCTTTGCACTACTGGGCTTGTCTCAACAGGAGTTGGTTTCGGTGGCATTGGTGTAGTTGAAACGCTCACACGTTGAGTTACTGGATTCGCCGCATTCTTTGTGCCTTCACGTTTGGCAGGCGTTTTCTTCGCTACACGCTTCTTCGCGACGGACTTCTTCGCTACACGCTTCTTCGCGACGGACTTCTTTGCTACCGACTTCTTTGCTACGGACTTCTTCGCGACGGACTTCTTTGCTACGGACTTTTTCGCTACACGCTTGGCAGGAGCTTTTTTAGCAAGCTTTTTCTTAGCAACTGATTTTTTGGCAACGCTCTTCTTGGCAGTTTTTTTAACTACTCGTTTAGCGGCTGCCTTCTTAGCAACTTTCTTCGCTGCACTCTTCTTTTTTACGGCCACGATAACTCCTTGGATAGCGATGCGCTCGCAAATAACGCGCGCCTATGAGGCAAGGCTACCTCAGCCCACCGAGCATTTCTATTACATGCGGAGCAATTGCGCGGAGTGATTTTCCTCGGTGGCTAACCACATCCTTTTCCTCGGCGCTCAACTGTGCCGACGAGATTGACATACCAAGGGGCTGAAAAATTGGGTCGTAGCCAAAACCTTGATCTCCAATGGCGCGATGCAGGATTGTTCCATCAAAACGCCCTTCTGCTACCTTTTCACGACCATCGGGCATGACAAGGGCGGCACTACAAATAAAGTGAGCACCCCGGTTTTCATCTCCAACCCCTTTTAACTCCTCTAAAACTTTCTCACAGTTTGCCTCATCGTTTCCATGTTGACCGGCCCATCGTGCGGAAAAGATTCCAGGCCAACCCCCGAGTGCATCAATACATAGTCCTGAGTCATCGGAAATAGCTGGAAGGCCAGTCATCGTGGCTGTGTACCTCGCCTTTAAGAGTGCATTCTCTTCAAAAGTTGAGCCAACCTCTTCCACATCGACTAAATCTGGAAATTGATCAATCCCAATCAACTCAATTGCGCCTACTGAAATCGAATCGAGAATGCGACGGAACTCAACAATCTTTCCAGTATTGCGGGTAGCTATGACAAGTTTTTTAGACACTTTTTCAAACTCTCTTCATCGTTGAGTCGACAACCAACTACTGAGAGAGCGCTGCTTTTTGGAGTTCGCTTAACTCTTTACATCCATTGACCGCAAGATCTAGGAGTTGATTGAGTAGCTCGCGATCGAAGGGCTCCCCCTCGGCAGTTCCTTGAACTTCTATAAAGCGACCATCACCGGCAACAACGACATTCATGTCTGTTCCAGCACGAACATCCTCTTCATAGCAAAGATCTAGCATCGGAACACCATCGATTATTCCAACGCTCACCGCTGCAACTGAATCGCTCATTGGATTAGCCGTGGTCTTGATGTGACCTTGGCTTTTAGCCCAAGTGATTGCATCTGCTAATGCAACGTATGCACCAGTTATTGCTGCAGTACGCGTTCCGCCGTCGGCTTGAAGTACATCGCAATCAATTACTATTGTGTTTTCACCAAGCTCCTTTGTATTAACGACTGCGCGTAATGAGCGACCGACTAAACGAGAAATCTCCTGAGTTCGCCCACCAAGTTTTCCCTTTACGCTTTCGCGATCAGAGCGAGTATGTGTTGCACGTGGCAGCATTGCATACTCTGACGTAACCCATCCAGTTCCACTGTCCTTTAACCAACGTGGCACTCCAGGAGAAAAAGAAGCAACACACAAAACTCGAGTCTTACCGAACTCAACTAGTACTGAGCCTTCGGCATGGTCCAACCAACCACGTGTAAATTTAATTTCACGCAAAGCGCTAACTTCTCTTCCATCATTTCTTGCCATGTAGTGCTCCTATTGCTTTGTTAAGTTGAACGCAGGTGTGACTGGCTAAAGCTCTTGATGTTCTACTTTTGTTACTTCAGGGCCGAGAAAACGACGAGCTAAACTCTCAAATGCATCCGCATCGCCAGTTGCCAAGAATCTATGTGTCGGTAGCTCATCTTGCTGGATACGCAAAAGGTTTTTTTCTACCAGAGTTCTGTACAAATCCTTAGCCGTTTCTTCGGCGCTGGAAACAAGTGTGACGCTATCACCCATGACGTATGAAATTACGCCAGTTAAAAGTGGGTAGTGCGTGCACCCTAAGACCAAAGTATCGATTTTTGCATCGATGAAAGGTGCTAAATACTCTCGGGCAATTTCAGTAATCGCATCTCCCGAAGTCTCGCCTCGCTCTACATATTCGACAAATAGCGGGCAAGAAATCGACGTAATATCCAACTGAGGCGCTGCAGCGAAGGCATCTAAATACGCCGCTGAGTCGATAGTTGCGCGAGTACCAATTACACCAATTTTTCCAGTCCGAGTTGCAGAGACCGCTCGACGAGCAGCTGGTTGGATTACTTCAATAACAGGAATTGAGTAGCGTTCGCGTGCATCGCGAAGCATCGCAGCACTCGCCGTATTGCAGGCAATGACAATGGCTTTTACGCCTTGCTCGACTAGAAAATCTAAGCTCTCAAGTGCAAACTCACGCACTTCAGCCAGTGGTCGAGGTCCATACGGGCCGCGGGCCGTATCACCTATATATAGTGTGGATTCATTTGGGAGTTGATCTAAGATCGACCTAGCAACCGTAAGTCCGCCTACTCCAGAATCAAAGATTCCAATTGGCGCGTTGCTCATATCGTAAATCCTACCGCGCGGAATACTGCGTCAGATAGCATCATCCATCAATGCTTGAATTAAGCTCTCTTGAAGCCACCCCAACCAACTATAGACCGCGTAAACACCACGCATTGGATCATCGGGTGCCAAAATCTCTAGCTCCTCATAAGAGTTACTCTGAATTTTCAATCTCACGCCCAATGCCAGACGAATATCATTCATTGCACCAAGCCAAGCATTTGCACCTTGATGATCAATGTCAATGCAGCCATCCGTCGAGTTCATCAAATCTGTATGCATCGACACAGCATTAACAGATTTATTAGCACGCAAAGTTAATTCGGTGTACCTACGAAACTCAGCGGCTTCAACTTGATCGGAATAGGCATTAGGTAATAACCGAAGTAGAACCTCGTCTTCAGGTGGCGAATCATGGCTAGTAATCCCAATCATTTCAGCTAAAGGATCTTCGCTGTGATTGTCGGTACGCTCGCTTAAGAGTTCAATTATCTGCTGCACAAGATTTATTAAAACTTCTTTTTCTGATGGTGAAAAATTCGCTACATAGTCATTCTTACCGTGGCGAGTAAACCCAGGATTATCGCTATTCGATTTCTTGCTCATAATTCATGGTCTACGCGTTGAAGCGTTGCCCAAAGGCCATACTCATGTAACCGCGATACATCGCGCTCCATCTCTTCGCGGCTTCCAGTCGACACAACCGCTTTGCCTTGAGTATGCACCTGCATCATTAATTCATGGGCTTTCTCTCGCGTAAAATTGAAAAGCTTCATTAACACATACGTGACATACGACATGAGATTTACTGGATCATCCCAAACGATTGTGACCCATGGTTTATCACTAATAAAGGCGGCATGTATAGCTTCCTCTAAATCCTCTTTAATTTCTGTGGCAGGGGCTTCATCGAGTTTCACCATGATTATCGAACCACAATTGATAACTCTGGAGAAGTAATCTCCTGTTCGCCGTTAATAATCTGGACTCTTAAAACCGCAATACCTCTTGCCACTTCGGTGGTTTCTAAACTGAACTCTCCATTTGAATCAGTCACTGTGCTCACACCGATATTTTGCCACTTACCTGCAACTATTCGTTGAAGCATCACGGTAGCTCCAGTTGTGAGAGGCAATATCTTGCCTGTTATGTGGATCGGTCTGCCGTGTTGAACTGTTGAGGGCCGCTCGAGAATTAGTTTTGGGCGCACTAAGACAAACTCTTCATTGCTAGTTGATTCTGCACGCTCCCAGGTACCAGTTGTAGTCAAGCGAAAAGCGGCGCTTCGTCCAATGGTTATAGGAGTAGAAATAGAACCATCTTCTGCAGTAGCCAACGCTGCAATTGTTGTCCATGCCGTTTCACCTTCACGCTTCATTTCAATACTTACTTCAAGCCCAGCTATCGGTACATTGTCCTTAAGAGTTAGGACTCCTTTGAGAGTGAATATATCGCCATAATTGACCGTCTTCGACTCAACGTTTTCAATAGTTAAAGAGTTTTTTACAGCGGCAGGTGCAATAGCAAGTGCGACATTTCGCATTGCGGTAGTAGCAGTTGGATCCTCCATGCCAAGGGTCCATAAAGCAGCACCTCCTAGTTGATACTTGGCGACTAAGTTCATTCGTTCGGTATAACTCCGATCATTTTGATACCAAACTGTGCGTGATACCGTGCAAGAAGTCGCGGCCCCCTTGGAAGTTAATCCATTAAATGTCTGAACATAGGAATACGTTACTTCACTATTTTTCACATCAAAGACAGGAATTGCTTTATCGATTGCCGCTTTAGTGTTTGCATAATTCATTTTGAAAGTTGCAGCTCTTGACCCAACTTTTAATCCAACAGGTGCATTCGTAGGACATGTGCCTATAATCGATGTAATCCAATCTCGACCATATCCGGGTAAACCAATAAAGACCTTTGACGCCGGCATAATACTTATTGCATACTTCATAGTTTTTTCAGTCCACGCTATAGGGCCGATTGGCCCAGGTCTGGCAACTGAATAGTCATACGTCATGATTCTTAAACGATCGATACTCGAGGCGATTTCCGCCCAAGCATAAACCGTGTATCCCTTTTGTTTTTCAGTTGGATTAAATACATAAGGCGTAGAAACAGAAAGGAGTTTCTGCGATGCGTGGAGTTGAAGGCTTAATTCTTTAATGAAGCTCACCCAAAGCGGTGCAGTTTTAGCCCACGTTGTGTTGGGATCCACAAAGGCAAAACCCTCAAAATCTAAATCGATTCCATCAAACCCATTCTTATTGACTAAATCCACAATTGTATTAACTATCGTTGTTCGGGTTTGAGGATTAGCTAAATATCCACTTAAAACTAACTTGTTGGTGCCATCTGTCATTGTTGGAATAATTTTCAAACCAGTTTTACGCATTAAACAAAGTGTGTCAGCCATCGGCCACGATGGATTGCCAGTTGTGTAGTCATTACGAATGAATGTCGGCGACTTTAACGAGAACCAAAAGGGCATTACCTCTTTCATTAAGTCTTTGTTTGTAAACAAATAGGAGGCATTTAATGCAACGATATCTTGAGGGGTGTACTCACTTGGTTCGCAAGTAACTGGTGCACCCGCAATTGGAGGATTAGCGGTTGGTAATTTCTTTATAAAAGGTAGAACAGTTTTGACTGAATAGTAAGGAATCCACCCACTGACGATTGTGCGAGGTTGGTTTTCCACTGCGCTAGAGGTGAGCGCGAAAGAGAAGATCGTGCACAGCAACAATACAGTGGCGATGCGAAACTTACTGTGCATCGCTATTTATCTTCTGGTGCTTGCTTCAGGCCTGCATAGATTTCTTTACACGTTGGGCAGATCGGATACTTTTCAGGATCTCGGGATGGCGTCCATTTCTTCCCACACAGTGCACGAACCGATTTACCTGTTACTGCTGACTCAACTATCTTGTCCTTCTTTACATAATGGGCAAAGCGGTCATGCCCGCCATCGTCATCTTCTAGGACAGGTCTGGTTAAGAGATCGGTATCTGACTCGCTCTCGATTGTGCCTTTTCTGAAGATTCCCATAAGGTGGATTAGAATACCTTCAGCGCCTGAGAAACTACGGGTAGAATTCGCAAATGAAGGACTTACTACGCACCCAGGATCTGAGTCGACAAGATATTGAGCTCTTGCTGGAAACGGCGGCTGATTTTGCAACTAATCCCTTGCGCTCTAACACTGCTCTAGCCAATAAGAGCGTTGCGATTTACATGACCAAGCCTTCTACTCGGACCCGACTCTCCTCAGAAACGGCTGTGGCCCATCTTGGAGGAACTCCAATATTCATCCGCGGTGACGAGTTGCAACTAGGTCGCGGTGAAAGTATTGCCGATACGGCAAAGATTATTAGCAGTTACTGCAGTGCCTTGATTATTCGAACCTTTGCCCAGTCAGATGTAAATGAACTAGGCGCTAATGCATCGATTCCAGTTATTAATGCATTAACAGATGATGATCACCCAACACAACTTCTTGCAGATTGGTTAACTATTCGCGAACACTTTGGAAAAGATATTACCGGTCGCAAATTTGTTTACTTAGGTGATGGAAACAATATGTCGAATGCTTGGTTAATTATGGGCGCGATTATGGGTGCACATGTAGTTGCGGCGACTCCAACCGGTCGTTGGTCACCTGATCCTGTAGTTGTTGAAATCGCACAAAATATTGCAAAGCAAAACGGCGGAAAGATTGAAGTACTTCATGATCCAGAGGCAGCGGCAAAAGATGCAAGCGTTTTGTATACCGATGTATGGATGTCCATGGGCGACTCCGAAGATGAACGCGATGCGAAAGTGCTAGCACTCTCACCATTTGCAGTTACAGAAAACTTAATGTCACTCACACAAAAAGATTCTGTGTTCATGCACTGTTTACCTGCGCACCGTGGTGAAGAGGTCGAAGCCTCTGTGATTGACGGAACAAAATCACTCATTTGGCGAGAGGCATATCACCGCAGAACCACCATTCAATCTTTGCTATATCACCTTGTCAGATGTGACCTGAAAGGCTCTAGCCAGTAGTATTTCCCGCATGCTTATAGCCGTAGCTAAAGAAATTCATGAGGGTGAAAAGCGCGTGGCGCTAGTTCCCGACATTATCAATAAATTGACTCGACTAGGTTTCGATGTAGTTATCGAATCTGGTGCCGGAGTACTTTCGCAAGCAACAGATGCAGACTATGTCAACGCTGGTGCAACGATCTCGAACGGTGAGGTTCTCAGCACCGCTGATGCCGTTCTCTCTGTACAACCATTAACGCCAACTCAGATTGCAACGTTGAAGAAAGGTGCAATAACTATAAGTTTTATGTCACCGGTTACTGCAGTTGATTCAATCGACGCGGCAGTTGCTGCAGGGGTTACTGCATTTTCACTTGAACTTGTTCCGCGAATTTCGCGTGCTCAATCTATGGATGCACTTTCTTCTCAGGCATTATGCGCCGGTTATCGTGCGGCGTTAGTAGGTGCCGAACTCTCGCCTCGATTTTTCCCAATGCTTATGACAGCTGCAGGCACAGTCACTCCTGCACAAGTATTAGTTCTTGGTGCAGGTGTTGCAGGTTTGCAAGCAATCGCAACAGCACGTCGATTAGGAGCCGTTGTATCTGCATACGATGTTCGTCCAGCATCTGCCGATGAGGTTCGTTCGATGGGTGCAACATTTATCGAACTTGAACTCGAAGCTTTAGAGGGGGCTGGCGGTTATGCGCGAGAGATGACTGAAGATCGTGCGGCACAACAACAAGCACTTCTCACACCATTTATTGCTAAATCCCATGTAGTGATAACTACCGCCGCCGTACCGGGACGCCAGGCGCCGCGTTTAATGACCCAGGCTATGGTCAATTCAATGGCGCCGGGAACAATCATCATCGACCTAGCCGCTGAAACTGGCGGAAATGTTGAAGGATCAAAGCCTGGCGAAATTATTACAACATCAGGTGGAGTTCGAATCTGGGGTGGAAAAGATGTTCCAAGCCAGCTTCCATTCCACGCATCATTCTTATACTCGCGCAATGTTGTAAATCTTTTGACTCTCTTTACTACTCCAGCTAAGGATGATGAAAAAGTCGCCTTCGCACTCAACTTCGAGGATGAAATTATTAATGGGGCGGCCGTTACGCATGGTGGGTCTCGTAGAAATGCAGGAGGTAAGTAAATGGAGCCGATAGCAATCCTTTCTATCTTCGTTTTAGCCGTCTTCGTCGGCTTTGAAGTTGTATCTAAAGTTTCATCCACGTTGCACACTCCGCTGATGTCAGGCGCAAATGCAATCCACGGTGTGATTCTGGTGGGTGCAATCATTGTGGCCGATCACAGCTCAACCAATCTTGAACTAAGCCTTGCAGTTGCAGCCATCGTATTGGCTACCATCAACATGGTTGGTGGCTTTGTAGTTACCGATCGAATGCTTGAAATGTTCAAGGGAAAGAAAAAATGAGCCGCACACTGTATGACCTCATCGGCCTAGCTGCAGGGGTTGCATTCATCCTTGCCCTTAAAGGCCTCTCGCATCCAAAGACAGCGCGTCGTGGAAACTTAATCGGTGCATTCGGTGCAACGCTAGCAACGCTTGTTGTCTTCTTTTATGCAGCACCTGGATCTTCACTTCCATTAAATAATCTGGGCTGGATTCTCGGAGCGATATTTGTTGGTCTAGCTGTCGGTGTACCTGCAGCACGTAAAGTGCAGATGACGCAGATGCCTCAGCTCGTTGCATTATTTAATGGTGTAGGTGGCGGAGCGGCCGCTCTTGTCGCAATAGTTGAATACCTTCGCCTAGGCGATGAAGCGACAACGGCTGAAGTTATCTTCACCGTCTTTACCGTAATCGTCGGTTGTGTATCTTTTAGCGGCTCGATTATTACCTTCATGAAGTTGCAAGAGCTTATGACAACTCGACCAGTGATCTTTCCTGCTGGCCGATTCATAATCGCCGCTACCTTAGTTAGCGTAATTGGAGTTGGTGGTTGGGTTGTGTCAGCCCTAGGAACTACACCTCTGCTTGTACTTGCCGGCTTATCACTTCTCTTTGGTGTGCTCTTTGTGCTTCCAGTTGGAGGCGCAGATGTACCTATCGTCATCTCGCTATTAAATGCATTTACTGGTTTGACCGTTGCAGCAAGTGGTTATGTACTTGACTCAGTTCTCTTAATCATCGCCGGAACTCTCGTCGGTGCATCTGGAACAATCTTGACGCGCTTAATGGCCGAGGCAATGGGACGTTCATTATTTGGAACGCTCTTTGGTGCATTCACCGCAAAACCACAAGCTGCATCTGATTCTGCTGAAGAACGTCCAGTACGTTCTGGCTCACCTGATGACGTTGCAATTTTGCTTAACTACGCACGTCGAGTGGTTATCGTGCCAGGCTTTGGTTTAGCCGTTGCCCAGGCACAACATACAGTGCGCGAATTAGCGGATTTAATGATGTCTAAAGGGATAGATGTTGCATATGGAATTCACCCCGTTGCAGGTCGCATGCCGGGACATATGAATGTGTTGTTGGCAGAGGCAAATGTTCCATACGATCAGTTAGAGGAGATGGACGAGATTAATCCAACCTTTAGCCAGACCGATGTAGCAATAGTTATCGGTGCAAATGACGTTGTTAATCCTGCCGCTGAAAATACTCCAGGATGTCCAATCTATGGAATGCCAATTCTGCATGTTTCAAACGCAGCTAATGTCATCTTCTTAAAGCGTTCGATGCGTCCAGGCTTTGCTGGAATCGAAAACGAGCTTTTATATGATCCTAAGACCATGCTCTTGTTCGGTGATGCAAAGGCATCACTAACTAAGGTGGTCTCTGCGCTTAAAGCTCTTTAACCAAGAGCTTTAAGTATGCAAAATTCATTTCCCTCGGGATCTGCCATTACTATCCATGTTGTTTCGCTATAACTAGACTGCCCTATTTCAATTCGTGTGGCGCCGATTTTTTCAAGGCGTTCAACTTCTTCCAATTGATTTGTCGGGCGAAGATCTAAGTGCACTCTGTTCTTGGTACTTTTCTGGTCAGGCGTTTTAATAAAGAGAAGATCTGGGTAGCCATCGATGTTAGTTGGTCCTAGTTTGCTTTCAATATAGGCCTCATTCTCCGTGGCGTTTTCATCCATCTTCCAGCCGAGTGCTTGTGCCCAGAACTGCGCGAGGACCGTCGGATTGTGGCAATCAATGGTGATGCATTGGATTCTTAGCATTTTCTAAGGGTATGCGTTGTAGGGCAAATAGTGGATATTGTCGGGAATCTGCCGAACTCTCGATCTTCTTGTCAACTCGTCCTTCGAAATCCCACGGGCTTGATAGTGAGGCTAAATTCAACGCAGTCGTCCACTTCAGACAAAGATAGGATTTCTACGAACTCTTAACTGCGAAAATCGACGTGGTCGGTCCTTTCTCTTGGATCGGGTTGCATGTAGTTGAAAGTTCAACTACTATTGGCTACAACTAAGGAGAGAGAATATGCCAGCTATAACCGTTGCCGATATCACTGTTTTGCCACGAGTGAGTGAAGTTCCTGGAGCTCGTGCCCGATCAGTTAAGAGTGTTACTACTGCGCCGCAGGGGTATGAGGGTGAAGGCTTTCCGGTTCGTCGAACATTTGCTGGAATAGATATGTCCGAACTCGATCCATTCATCATGATGGATCAGATGGGCGAAGTTGAATACGCACCGGGTGAACCTAAGGGAACTCCTTGGCATCCACACCGCGGCTTTGAAACCGTTACCTACATAATTGACGGAATCTTTGATCACAAGGATAACAACGGTGGTGGTGGAAGGATTTCAAATGGAGATACACAATGGATGACTGCTGGTGCCGGGATTTTGCATATTGAAACTCCACCTGAGAGTTTGGTCATGAGTGGTGGTTTATTTCACGGTTTTCAATTGTGGGTCAACTTACCTGCTGCAAAGAAATGGTCTCCACCTGCTTATCAAGATGTGCGAGCTAAAGATGTAGCACTCTTAACTTCGGCCGATGGTGGTGCGTTGATTCGCGTTATCGCAGGGGATGTCGACGGACATTCTGGTCCTGGAACAACGCAGACTCCAATTACTTTAATCCACGCAACGGTTGCAGCCGGTGCAGAACTTCGTCTTCCGTGGCGTAAGGATTACAACGCACTGGTCTACGTTGCTGCAGGTTTTGGTTTTGTCGGTGATGAACACCGCCCTGTACAGACAGGTCAATCCACGGTCTTTGGTGAAGGTGACACGATTGTGGTGCGCGCCGCTGATTCGCAAGAGAGCCGCTCCCCTGCGTTGGAGTTATTTATTTTAGGTGGAGCACCTATTAATGAACCCGTCGCATGGATGGGGCCATTTGTCATGAATACTAAGCGTGAAGTTCTCCAAGCTTTTGAAGATTTCCAAAAGGGTTTGCTGGGTACGGTTCCAGCGATGTATAGAGATGATGCAAAGAAGCCTTTGAACCGCAGTGGTGAGGGATCAAAACAGAGCTCAGTTTCGACTCCACAAGCCGATCTGAGTAATGCATCCGATGTTCTTAAAGTTCACGGTGCGCCAACTAAGATGCAAGAGGGCTAAAGAAAAACTTTGGAAGTGGATTATTGAAGCCTTACACCTGCTTCGTCGATACCAAAAGCCTCAAACCCAGGATCTCCTCACGCAGGTGTTTCGGCTTCAATCCCGACGATCTCATCAGGCAACTCTTAAAGAATCTTAGGCAAGGAAACCGACCTCCTGTTGAAGATACCTGTTAATAACTTTTCAATAATGTCAGGGGCTCAGTAGAGAGTCTTGCCTATGACAAGTGCAGCGATTCGGAAAGCGAGTTACGAATCGCTTACCAACGCTTCTGCACGAAATGGTTATGGGCGCAACGATTCCCCGGCGGCTCTCGGCACCGATTCTGCACGAAACGATTCTGCAGGTAACGATTCTGCACGAAACGATTCTGCAGCAGACCTCGATACCGATCTCAACACCCGCGTAGTTGTCTTACTCACTGCATATCCAGGTATTCAAACTCTTACCGGTTTAGTTGCCATTGATCCCAATGAATTGAATCAAAGTGGACGTATCGATTATTTAAGTGCCCTCGAGCGCCAAAGTGCATGGTTACAGGCGGTGATGCAAAAGGCGATTGTTGCAGTGGCTGGAAACGATCCATCAACTCCCGAAAAGAGTTGGGATGGGATTGATGAGGCTGAACGGGAAGAAGTTGCAGCGGCATTGCGATTATCTGGAAATACCGCGCAGATGCGAATTGATGTAGCACGCACATTGATCAATCACCTTCCTAATACATGTTCAGCACTGGCGATGGGCGAAATCTCCGCCTCGCATGCGACAGTAATTGCTAAGGAAACTGCTGCCGCTATTAGAGATGGCATAAGTGAGTTTGCGATCTACCAGATAGAGGAAAAGGCATTAGCTCACGCTGAATTTCACACTCCGGGACAAGTTGCTAACAAAGTTCGAACTACTATCGCTGCCTTAGCACCTGCCGAGTTTGAACAGGTTGTTGATCGAGCCCGTGAGTCTCGTCGCGTTAGTTGTTATAACGAAGCCGATGGAATGGCTACTGTGGTGGCTATCCTTCCAGCACAGGATGCACAGATAGTTATGAAATCAATCGAAGCATACATTTTGAAGATGAATGAGATAGATGAGAAGAAGCGCAACGAATCCGCCGTCAACTTCTCGACTCATGCTGACTGTGATGCAACGAGCACTAACAACGTGAGCGACACACATGAAGGTATATCTGCAACCGGTGCACAGAGCGCGACCGATACATGGTCACTACTTTCTGCCGATAACAAGCGTGCCGATGCGCTCACCTCCATTCTCTCGCAAGCTTTGGCAAGTAATGTCGACGATGTTCGCCCCCACCGTCGTCCAGTAACCGTAAATGTAACGATAGATCTTCCAACGCTTCTTGGTTTGGCTGAAAACCCTGGCCAACTCTCGGGTTACGGTGCAATTCCAGCATCGGTTGCGCGTGAATTAGCATCTGATGCAACATGGAAGAGGTTTATTACCGATCCGCAGACAGGAAATCTTTTAGACTATGGACGCGAGAAATATGAACCGCCGCAAGCGCTCGTAGATTTTCTACTCGCCCGTGATCGCACGTGTCGTTTCCCTGGTTGTCGACAACCAGCGTCAAACAGCGATATTGATCATGCGCACAGCTGGGAGACAGGTGGTGAGACTAAACCGGAAAACCTAGGACTCTTGTGTCGTCGGCATCATCGATTAAAAACGCATGGTCGTTGGGCACTTATTAGCAATTCAGATGGCTCGTGCGAGTGGACATCCCCAGTTGGAAAGAAATACTTTGTTCCTTCCCGCCCCATAAATGAAACTGTTTAAGGATAATGACCATTTCACTGCCATACTCTCTCAATGATCTGGTGGCCATCTGAAGTACCAACGCTTTCTCATGGATTAATCACTTTGCGACCACTTAATGAGAGTGATATTCCAGAAATATATGAGAGTTGCCAGGATCCAGAAATCCCCAAGTTCACTCGAGTGCCACGTGATTACACCATGACGCATGCAGAGTTTTTCGTCCGCGAAAAAACCCCTAAATCACTAGCTGAAAAGACAGAGCTTCCCTTTGCAATTGAATTCGGTAATGGAGGCGATAAAAAGTTCGCCGGCATCATCTCTTTTCACAGCCTGGATCTTCCCGATCTAGTTGCAGAGCTGGGTTATTGGATTAGATCCGATGCGCGAGGAAAAAACATTGGTACGACCGCTGCGCGAATGTTAACGAATTTTGGTTTTGAATCGATGGGTTTTCAAAGGATTGAGGCCTTGGTTGATTTTGAAAATCTGGCATCAAAGAGGCTACTTCTAGCGGCCGGGTATAATCTTGAAGGTATTTTACGTAAGAAATCACGTCGTTACGATGGCTCCCAGATCGATATGGCCCTCTTTTCCGCAATTCGTGATGAGTGGCAAGAGATTTGAACGTCAAGTACAGTTAAAATCCAGCGAATCAGAAATATAGGGGAGAAAAATGGAGAGCTTGGCGATAGTTGTTATGATCTTATTCCTTATTGCCTTTCTCGCTGGACCAATCGCAATAGCTCTTAGTGCGGTCAGAACAAAATCTCTCTTCTTAAATGTAATAAGGAAAATTCTTCATGGCTTTTTTGCTGCTATGTCGCTGTGGGTCGGTTTGATGTTTTTCTCGAACCCAGATCTTCCATTCGTCGTACATCTCATTGGTTTATTTGGATTAGTCATGGGCTACATTGCGTTACGCCGCGAATATTTTCCTGATGTTAAAATTCTCGCTCCACTGTTGGCAAAATTGGGATTCAAAGGCAGCTCGGCCAATGGTTTAGATGATGATGCTCCCGAAGAAAATTCGAATTCACGATTTGGACCGATATTAAAGTAGCCTCGCAACGGAGGCTTAACGGGCAAAGATGGCCATGGTCCCGGCGGACAACACTAAATTTTCCGAAAGTTAGTGTTTGAAGTTCGATCGTATTGAAGTTCGATCGTATTGAAGTCGGCGCTTCTTAACATCGCTTTAGTTCTATTGGCACCGAAGAAGTGCACATAGAACTTATTTTGACAATGAAAATTGGACTGCCAGTCAGTCGACTCTCTAATTTCAGAATCTATGACTAGCAGTCCAACATTTAACAACTATGATCTTCAGGACTTTGATATCAATGGGAGAAATCAATTCCCACCTATACCCTTTAATATGGCGACGTCTGCACTTCTTTATTTAGGCGACGCCTGCACTTCTTTATTTAGGCAACCGTCTGCACTTTTCTATTTAAGCGACGCCCGCACTTTTTTATTTAGGCGACGTCTGCACTTCGGATAGCAGAAAGCTCAAACTCAAGGTTGATCTTCTCGCTTACAAGAACGCCACCAGCCTCAAGTGCTGTGTTCCAATTAACGCCCCATTCGGTGCGATCAATTGTTGTCTTGCCTTCGAAACCAATACGAGTGTTACCCCATGGATCAACGGCTGTTCCAGTGAAGTCAAACTCAACTGTTACAGGCTTGGTAACTCCCTTGATTGTGAGATCGCCTGTCACTGCATAGGCATCACCATTCTTTACAGCAGATGTTGAAACAAATGTGATCTCTGGGAACTTTTCCATGTCGAAGAAGTCGCTGCCCTTGAGGTGGCCATCACGATCAGCATTTCGAGTATCGATACTTGCTGCCTGGATCTTTAGTTCGACCTTTGAGTTGGCAGGAGTCTCGAAATCGATGATTCCGCCACCTGAAAACTCGTTGAATGCGCCACGGACTTTAGTCACCATTAAATGGCGGGCTGTGAAGCCAATCTGGCTATGGCTGGCATCAATTGTGTATGTTCCGGTTAACGATGAAATAGTTGAACTTGTCATTAAATCTGCTCCCTCTAGAAGGCAATAGTTGAAATCGAACGTGGGCTAGTCCAATTACCCTTTGAAGAGTAGTTGAACATTCAACTACTATAGTTAAAGTTTCAACTATGTGCAAGTCGAGATTTACCCTTGCCTCACAGCGGAGGCCTACACACGAAATTTGGTAGGTATAGGTGGGGCGGCTCGCATAAGGCGGCTCGCATAAGGCAGCTCGGGTAGGGCGGCTCGCGTAGGGCGGCTCGCGTGGGGCGACTCGCGTAGGGCGGCTCGCGTAGGGCGGCTCGCGTGGGGCGACACATTTCTAGATATCCACAGTGTTCCATTCACTGAATTTGACGCCGAAAAACTAACTAACCTGCGGAAATGAATAGAAAAATCATTAGAGAGTACGAAGAAGCACCAGTAAAGACAGCCTCAGTTTTCTCAAAGTCAGAGCCAAGAGTCACGAATTCACAATCTTCAAGATCCGAGGTTTACACAAGCCTCTCTAATCGAGGCTCTGCAAAAAATTCCAGAGTAGAAAAATATGGCCGGTTCGCAACCCCTCAATCTCGATTGATTGCATTCGTGATAGACGCGGCTATTTTCGGATTTGGTCTAGGTATTGTCTGGATTATTTGGTTCATCACTCTTGCCGAAAAGGGCACCACCCCTGGCCACTATTTGATGGGTCAAGTGATTGTCGATGCAAAATCCGGAGAAGTCTTCGGCTGGAAAAAAATGGTGGTACGCGAAGTTCTCATCAAGGGTCTCATGCAGTGGATTCTTGGAGGCTTCTTGTTCATGGCCAACTACCTCATTGATGCCTCATTTATCTTTACAAGCAAACAAAGGACGTTACATGACTTAATGGTTGGCTCACACGTAATTCAATGCAGTGACAAAACAATCATTAAGAAATTGAAAGTTGAAGAGATCGATGGGTGGCTAAATAAATAACTCATTTGGTAAGTAACAAGCCCGGTGATTAACAAAATCAAATTAAAAGCTCAGTTATAAACAAGTTTCGGAAGTAACAAACGATGTAGAAAACTAGCCAAAACAAAAGCGGCCGAACTCAAGTAGACATGGGTTCGGTCGCTTTCTATTTTTCATTTCGTTGAACTTCATAAGTACCCTTATCTTGCCCACGGCCGTTCAGATAAATTCCTACGGCCGTTCAGATAAATTCCTACGGCCGTTCATAAAACATCCCATATTTGTACATCGCCTTCCCACAAAAATCTTTTAATTTGCGAAAAAATTGGCAAATCGAAACCTGCGAAGTAAAGTCGGAGCCATGAACCCCGCCTTTAATCGAATGTGGGCATCCAGCATTGTTTCAAATCTCTCCGATGGAGTCATGCTCGCGGCTGTACCTCTGCTTGCAATTTCATTAACAGATAGCCCTGTCTTGATCTCCTCAATTGGTGCGATGGTTATGCTGCCTTGGTTGTTTTTTGCAATACCCATCGGAGCGCTGGTAGATCGAGTAGATCGGCGATATATCTTGGCCGGAGCAAATGCAATCCGTAGCGGAGTCGTAGGTGTTCTAGCTCTGCTAATTGCAATGGATCTTGTAACCATCTTCTGGCTATTAGCAACGGCTTTTATTATCGGAACCTGTGAGGTTGCCGCCGATACAACGGCTCAATCATTAATTCCTCAAATTTTGGATGAGAAAGATTATGAGAAAGGCAACTCTAGGCTCCAAATTTCAGAGACAGTTATCCAAGGCTTTATTGGAGCCCCTATAAGTGGCTTCATATATGCATTAGCAATTTATCTACCTTTCTTCTTTAACAGCTTAGGTTTTGCTGTATCTGCATTGCTAGCGCTGTCAATTCCAATTAAGTATCTACAAGATGCTCGAGTAGAAGTTGCAGAAAAGGCGCCAAGCCATTTCATCGCAGATATGAAGTTTGGTATTTTATATCTGTTCAATCAGAAGATATTGCGACGTTTGGTACTAACAACAGCAACCATTGGACTCTGTTATTCCATGGGAACTGCAACGATGGTTCTCTTCATCATTAAAGAGTTGGAGTTACCGGAGAGATTGTTTGGAGTTATTTTGGCAATCCAAGGAGTTGGATCGATTGTGGGAGCATTTGCTGCGCCACGGCTGTCCAGTAGGTTTGGTCGAAGTAAATTAATGACATTTGGGATAGTTTCAAGTTCAGTCTCATTGCTTCTTCAAGGTTTCTCGCCAAATATCTATGTCTTTGTAGCCCTGGCAACCTTTGCCGGATTTGCAATCTCTCAGTGGAATATTTTGCTGATGTCTACGTATCAAAGTGTAATTCCGAATGAACTTTATGGTCGCATTCATGGAACCCGCCGCACTTTGGTATGGGGATTGATGCCCTTCGGCTCACTCCTTGGTGGCGTCTTGGCTAACTTTGACCTCCGTCTGCCCATGTATGTGAGTGGCGTTCTAGCCACCGTGATTGCAACTCTTTCAATAAGTTTCTTTCTTAAAATCGCTGAAAATTCTCGGTCTGAAAGTACAGCCTGAAATTCTCGCAGTAGGTATGGACACACTTTCCTATGAAGGGTGTAAAAATCGTTAGTGGAGGTGCCGGGAATCGAACCCGGGTCCTTCGGTGCAAAAACAGGGCTTCTACGGGCGTAGTGTGATTAGCGCTTTCTCAGTCCCGAAGTTTGGCCACACAACTCTTCGACGAACTCAGTTACGAAACTGTTCTCTCACATAGTTCGTAACACCTATGCGATGAAAAGCCCTCTATCGACGCTAGTTTCCAGACCGAGAGCGGCATCTGGGCTAACGGCTTCAAACTAGCTTATGCAGCGAGTGTGAAAGCTTGCTGATTAGTGTCAGCAGTTATTTTTTGCACGGATTATTGGTTTACGAGATCATTCCGGCTTCCTCGGCCCGCTTCCCCTGCCTCAACATCCAAAGTCGAGACCGTTCACCCCCAAGATTTATTGTGCTTTCACACATAGAACTTGGAGAAAAAGAAACGTATTTCTTATCCTCTATTTAATTGTCAACTACTGCTTGTCGTCGCTACATCTCCCTAGATTCTGAAAGAGTGTGTGGCTCTTTATGAAGCTAAGCAGATTTGGAAGCGGCGGTGTAGAAATTGTAGGTCATGATCGCAGGGATTCATAATCTTGAAAAATTACGCTTAGTTACAGAGAGTTATTTAACGATGCCCACTCGGGATTTGGTTGAGGCGAGATTTGCAACCAGGAGTATGGAGAAATCCTATCTTTGTCTCAATTTAACACGACCTAATTACTGGTTAATCATCAGTTTCATGGATTTCGAAATACTGCCTGGTGAAAAATCGTAGCCTCCCGCCCGGCGCTACTTCTCTTGATATACGAAGAATTAATCCTCGTAGCGTTTAGTAGCTTTACCGCTCTTTCCAGAATTTCCCCGCGACACAACGCGAGCAACTTCTCGATCGGCCTCGCGCGCCTTAATCGCCTCTCGCTTATCGTGGGACTTTTTACCTCTGGCAACGGCGATTTCGACCTTAGCTTTCCCATCTTTAAAATAGAGTGAAAGTGGAACCAGCGTTGTTCCCGAGTCTTTAAGTTTTGCAATTAACTTTGTCATTTCGGATTTATGGAGCAATAGTTTTCGATCGCGTCTTGGGGTGTGGTTAGTCCACGTACCTTCGGTGTACTCAGGAATATGGACCCCGCTGAGCCATAACTCTCCATCATTAACCATGGCGAATCCGTCGATGAGAGAAGCTCTCCCCAGGCGCAGGGATTTAACCTCTGTGCCCATGAGCACTAACCCGCACTCAAAAACATCCTCGATTGAATAATCGTGGCGCGCCTTTTTGTTTTGAGCGATGACCTTGCGGCCGACCTCTTTCACCATAACCGCATCACCGTCCCCTATTTAAAACGAGTTTTCTCGTCTTATCTTCACGGCGTATTCTCTCACTAAGAGAGTGGTGTTTAAACCTTCAGGTAGCGGCGCAGGGTAATCACAGATGCAACGGTCGAGACTAATAACCCGGTTCCTAAGAGATACCCGGATGCCACCCAGACCTCATTCCAACTAAAGAACTTAGTAAATGTCAGAAGAGGTGCAACTTTTGTATCAACAACGCTTTTCAAAGCCGCCAACAATCCAGTCGCCAATCCCCAGCCGATAATCGCTGAGATTATGCCCTCTAAAAGAAATGGAAGTTGAATCGACCACGAGGAGGCGCCGACCAGTTTCATTACTCCGGTTTCACGGCGACGGTTGAACGCAGCGATTCGAAGAGTATTGCTAATTAGCATCGCCGCAGTAAGTACTGATGCTAAACCAACGAGTAGAGCGCCGTTGCGCAGTACTTCTAAGAGTTTAAAGAATTTTTCCAAAATACTTCTTTGATCTTGTACAACATCTACTCCTGGTCGGCCGGTAAAGGCACTGACTATCACGGCAAATTGAGTTGGATCCTTTAACTTCACGCGAAATGATTCTGGAAGCTGATCGACTGTCACATTTTGTGCAATCGCCGAACCCTTGAAGCGCTCTTGGAAGCGGGCAAACGCTTGTGACTGTGACTCATAGAAAACGCTCTCAACCGAAGGCATCTCTTGTATTTCTTGTTGAATTTCAAGGCGCTGTCCTGATGTGACAATACCGCCAGAACATGATGGTGATTCTGAGAGTGAGCCACATAAGAAAATAGAGACTTCAATTTTGTCGTACCAATAATCCTTCATCGCCCCTACCTGAGCGTTTGCAAGAAGGCCAATTCCAAGTAGCGAGAGCGATATGGCGGTCGTGACGATTACAGCAAAGGTCATTGTCACATTTCGACGCAGCCCAATACCTACTTCGCTTATGAGAAACCGTGCACGCATGTTTTACCCTTACTCCTAGATGATGTAATCACAAGTAACTTCTTATCCCGTATAACCATAAACACCACGTACCTGATCACGTATTACATGGCCTAGATCTAGCTCGATGACACGCTTTCGCATCTGGTCAACGATGCCCGAATCATGAGTGGCCATCAAGACAGTGGTTCCCTCGCGATTAATTCGATCAAGCAACTTCATAATTCCAACACTGGTTGCAGGATCTAAGTTTCCAGTTGGCTCATCTGCAATCAAAATTGGCGGGCGGCTTACATATGCGCGGGCAATTGCCACGCGCTGTTGCTCTCCACCAGAAATCTCTGAGGGCAAGCGATCGCCCTTATCTTCAAGGCCAACAAGCTCCAAAACCTCAGGAACTTCACGGTTAATCTCCTTTTGTGAATATCCCAAAACATGCAGAGCAAAGGCAACATTTTCAGTAATCGATTTATTTGGTAGAAGGCGAAAATCTTGAAAGACGGTTCCAACCTGACGGCGCAAATCTGGAACTTTATGGTTTGCTAGAGTTCTAAGATCTTTGCCCGCCACATGGATAGTTCCCGAGGTAGGTCGATCTTCGCGCAGAATTAAACGAAGGAAAGTTGACTTTCCTGAACCTGATAATCCGACTAGGAATACAAACTCACCCTTTACGATCTCGAGACTGACCGAGTCCAATGCGGCTCGCTCTTGGCCTGGATACATCTTCGTAACATTTTCAAAGCGAATCATTAAGATCTCCCATTGCATATGCGAGTCGGATATCGGGGAATCCGATTTCGGCCTGCCCATAGTTTATGGAATAAGCTTCAGATTCCGCGCATCTAACGCCGAAACCGGCCTAGAAAATCTGTGATTTGCCTGATGTTGACCGTAATGACCCACTCCCGCGCTGAACCATCTCTTATTCCAAGGTTTGTATTTCTGGACTTTCTCAACTTTTATTTACTCCACACCTATGCCCAGCTAATCAATACATTCACTCGTTTTAGTTTGAGCGGCGCCATCGATTTCCCGCTTCTATGAAATCAACTAGCCGTGCGTTTTAATTTGAGCGGCGCCAGCGAATGCCCGCTTCTATGAAATCATCTATCTCACCATTTAATACCGCTGACGTGTTTCCTGTTTCATGATCTGTGCGTAAATCCTTAACCATTTGATAAGGCGCAAGAACATATGAACGCATTTGATTTCCCCATGAGCCGGAGTTATCACCTTTTAATGCATTCATTTTCGCCTGCTCTTCTTGCCGGCGACGTTCCAATAACTTAGATTGCAAAACCGCCATCGCCGTCGCCTTATTTTGAATCTGCGAACGCTCGTTCTGACATGAGACGACAATCCCCGTGGGAATATGAGTTAATCGAACCGCCGAGTCGGTGGTATTAACTCCTTGCCCTCCTGGACCAGACGAGCGATACACATCGGTGCGCACTTCCTTCTCGTCAATTTCAACGTGATCGCTCTGCTCAACTACTGGAACAACTTCAACACCTGCAAAGGATGTGTGGCGTCGACTTTGACTATCAAATGGAGAAATACGAACTAATCGGTGAGTACCTTGCTCTACTGACAAGGTTCCATATGCATAAGGGGCTGTAACACGAAAAGTTGTTGACTTAATTCCAGCCTCTTCTGCATATGATGTTTCCAGGACATCTACTTTAAAGTTGTGGCGCTCGCAATAACGCAAATACATTCGCATAATCATTTCTGCCCAATCAGCGGCCTCAACTCCACCAGCCTCTGATCGAATTGTTATCAATGCATCTCTCTCGTCATATTCACCATTAAGCAGGGTTTGAATCTCTAACTCACCAATGGATTTCTTTACTGAATCCAATTCACGCTCAGCGTCTTCTGTGCCGCTTCCATCAGGCTCACTCGCGGCCAATTCAAAGAGAATAGGTAAATCTTCAACTCGTCTGCGAAGTCCAGTTAACTTGTTTATCTCGGCTTGCACTCGTGATAAACGGCTAGTAATTTTTTGAGCTTTCTCTGGGTCATCCCAAAGATTGGGAACGCCGGCCTCTTCTTCCAAAATAACTGCCTGTTCTCGCAGTTTGGGTAGGTCTAACACCTTCTCTATTGAAACCAGGGTCGCGTCAATAACGTTGATTTCTAATCCATATTCACGCGCGGCCATGAACGAAGAATAGCGGAGTAGCCCTCACAACATGAAAACAGTTAAATGAGAGAGCCAACTCGGTACCAGATCGAGAGAACGTTGAATCTAATCGGTGCAGGCGAATACATCAGTGCAGACGAACTCCGAAGAGATAGAAACCCTCTTGAACTTGATTCGTGGTCCCAACAGTCGAGGTGAGAACCGCAGAATCCATGTTGAGAAAGGGAACCTTAAAGGGAAATTTCACTTCGGAGTACGTAGAAATCTCGAGTGATGATCCATCACACTCCATGTTAGTTAAAACTATCCCCTGAAGCTCATGTCGTTTCATAGAGCCATCGTCATTACTCCAATTACGCAGTTCAAGAACTACATTGAGAAAGGCTCGATTACAATCAATTGGAATCGGAGAGTGTTCACGTTCTGTAATCATCGCGAGAGGAGCCGTAAACATTGTTCCCTTGCCAGTGTAGTAAGCGGACTTATTTAGAGAATGAACTCCGCGTTGGGCAGCAGCCTCAGTAGCTTGCGCGAGAGAGCGTTTAGCTACCAGCACGGTCGCTACATTGCTCATTACTACTAAGCATGCAATAGTAATAAAAAATAACCCAATAATTACAATGCTCAACGAACCTCGCTCACTTTTTGAGAGACTTCTCAAACTTTTCTTGCTTACATTGCTTACATTGCTTACATTGCTTGCATTGCTTGCATTGCTTGCATTGCTTGCGTCCGTTACATAGTTTGTATCGCTTGTGTTATCCCTCGCTAACGGTTCTTGCATAATATTTGGATTCTCTACATCCATGGGCTTATGTGTTCTTGAGCAGATGCCTCAATGGTCCGACGTGACCGTGAATCAATATATGAGATCGTTAATCTAATGCGCCCATTTGATGACAGACATGGATTCTCTGAACACTCGTAACGGGCAGAGAGCGTGTCAATCTCACCATCTGTTAACCCTAAGTGGCCTGCAATTACGGTAAGCGCTTGTGCCGAAACTTCCCGTCCGGCGTGGTCATTTTCGCTAACTACATAAGCACGCAAAGCCTCGCGCGCCAACGTTCGAACAATCGCCTCGTTACCGCTCAATGAGGCGAAACTTGCCAGATAGATAAAAATTGGAATAAAGAGAGGGATCGCAAGAACTACGAACTCAACAATCGCGCTACCCTTTTCATCAATTACGAATTTTCTTTTGAAAAGTCGGAGATGAGCTGTGAGAGTGTGTTTTGGATCAGCGTGTTCTGGATCAGCGAGCCTCCAATATTTATTCATTTATTGGCTCCATTATCGCTGCACCCCTTACATCGGTTGTTGGTGCGCCACCCATTAAGGCGATCAGTCCAGGAACCAACTGTGGCAATCCTGTTCGCTTGCGCGAAATCAGTACTCTGATGTGTGCAAATGGATCAGGTGAGTTGAGTTCAATTACCTGATCTGTTGAGTAAATCTCGCCTGAAATTGCACGCCGAGTTGCATCGCCCTGCGCAATGGCAAAATCTCCATTGCGCAGGTTTGTGGCGATTATCAGTTCCATACACATTAGAAAGAGAATTAACAATGGGATTAAAACCAGGGAACTTTCAACATTTCCATCCTCGAGACGTAAATGAGCCTTAGCAGCTGAAGTTTTTCGTCGTATGAACTTCTCTAGTCGCTTTAAAAAATTGTTCATATCAACAGCTTTAGCGAATTCCATTCATTGCATCAAGTGAATTTTTTAATATCGCAGTTAGGCGAGGTGCTGCAATTGTCCAGATTGCTGTCACTAGTCCAGTGGTCATTAAAACTACGAGCACCCATCCTGGAACATCCCCGCGTTCATCGCGCAGACGAGCATGGAATTTTCTCTGTGCACGAGTTAATCCTTCTTGTAGGGATATCTCGACCTTTACAAGTTTTGTAAGTAATCCGTTCATTGCTCCTCCTAGAGTTTAAGTGAAATTTCGTGTAAGTCTTCTACTTTTCGCCCATGTGAAATATGAAGCAGTTCGGCATTGTGTATATCTGCAAAATCAAGAACCATTGCTTCGGCGGAAAACTCCGAATTGGCCTGCCTCCACACACATTCACATCGAGGATGTCGTGAAAAACTGTTCAGCTTCGGAGTTAATGGCTCAAGGTAATTCAGTTGAATCTGCGCACCAATCAAAGATGATGCTCCTGTATCGATGAAACTCAGCGCAGTGTGGGCGGCAATTGCAGCTAACTGGTGGGCAATTGCAATGGGTAGTTCATCACTTGTTCCTTGAGTTGCCATTAACTCACTTTGAAATCTACCGTTTCTCTCCTGCGCCCCAAGCGTCAAACAATGTATGCACGGAGTCATGCCTGGCCTTACAAGCGGACCGCATGTTGCAACTCCGCCAGCTATTTTTCCAACAAAGAGGTGATCTTGGGTGTCGTGAGTTAAATGCTCAATCAGCTCAGGTTCGTAGTTTCCGACAATAATTCGAAGATTTCGTTCAGGGATTAACTCGACCATTGGTTTATGAATGGAACCACGGTGGGATGCAACTGGAAATAATGACCACTCACGGGATAGCTCTTCGAGGCGGCCTCGAAAATTCAAACCGATATCGCTTGTGCGGAGCGCTCCCGTACCTAAATCGCTATCACTAACTGTTGGATGTTGTTGTGTTGACGTAAGAGCCATTCGCGTATTTGTCACACCACTTGCCAACAAAATTGAACAAATAAGTGTCGCGGTACGCGAGCTTCCGAATATTTCAATTCCAAAGTTTTGGCGATTGGATAACAGTTCTACGCCGCCGTCATTAACGCCAACAATCCATGTTGCTTGACTGAGTTCAGGGGCTAATCTCTTTTGCAACTGGCTAAATGCTGCATCCAAACTTTGATCCTGAGTATTCGCCGAGCGGGATGCAATGGCCGACTGAAAACGATTGTGTAAGGTTATTTTATTTCGAACTGTGTCAATGAAGTTTGCATCTTTGAGTTCGGTGAGGACTCGATCAATCACCTCGATCGGCGCTGAAAGAACGGTGCTGATCTCTTCAGGTGTTTGAAGTCCGTTGAGTTGAGAGATGATTGCCCGTGCCCCACCATGAAAGATTTCGATCGCGTAGTGTGACGTTGCTACGTGCATCGACTCTTCTTCTGGTGTTCCTACCCGACTAATATAAACGCCATTTTTAAGGCGGGGATACGAATTGTGGTGTGCTGAAATTTTCTTGGGAGTGTGGGTGTCAGTCTCTGTAGTTGTCATAGTGACAAGGGTGCGCCAGATGGTAGCCGCCGAAATATCTTCCTGCGTTCACTGTGGGATAAAGCGCGCTTTGACTACGCGGAGTTTATTTCTTATCGCTTAGCGCTTCATCGTGAGTGCGACAAGAAAAAACCCCAACTCACATCTGAGTCGGGGCTTTCTCTACTGCTAGACGCTCAGCACACCGCACGTGCGGCTCGAGGTGAGCGAAATTTAATTACTAGGCTTTTTTAAGGAAAGTGCTGATCTTGGTGCCGCAGACTGGGCAAACACCTTTAGCGGTTCTGCGACCTGAGTCACTCACGCTAATGGTTCCTTCGAAGTCATGCTTTTCTTTGCACTTCACGCAGTAAGCAGTTCCTTTATACGTCTCTGCCATTCTCTTCCTCCACTCCACGCATGCAACCCAGAGGGTGTTCCCCGTACGGGGCAGGCGTTATTAAGCATGACGATACCCTTGAGTGCTCGGAATTACGCCTATCTGGGCTTATTTTTTTAGAAGTTTCTTCAGCTCTTCCGGCAGGGCGAGCGCCGTTTCGGCCGCCTCATAGCCATCTAAATATGCAGTTGCAACGTCGGTATGGGGAAACCTGCCTAAGATCTCCTTAAATCCAAGGCCGTGATCGCTAATCTCTAAGTGGATCGCCTCGTGAAAGAGTACATAATCGAGGGCATGGGCGGGAGCGCCTTTGAGGCGGTCAGAGATGCGAATCCTCCGGTCTACGCTGGTACAGGAGCCCCAGCGCTCACGCATCGCTCGCCAGCTCACATCTGAGGGGCGAATCGTGATTTCAGGGGCGAACTTTCGCAAAAGTTGGTCGATTCGATCTGCAAGAGCGCTCTCGCTCATAGTGATTGCCGCCTCTTGGGCACGGATTTTGGCCACCATTTCCGGGACCATCGCCCGTTCATCGGCCCGACTCATGCGGGCGGGAATAGAAACCACAATTCGGCCACCTGCTCGGTAGGCAGAAATGTTCTTTTTCCTGCGCGATGAGCGAATCACCACAATCTCGCCCTCGTTTATTCCGGGCAAAGTGGCATCGTCATCTAAATCCACGACGGAATCGGGCTCTAGATCATCCAAAAAACTATCAAAACTCATGGAGTGAAGGTATCCCTCGCTAGTCAAAACATGAGAAAGCTCAACTACGTGTTGAGAGATTTTAATTTCCTGTTCGAGATTCTGTTGAGGTAAGACGCCTACACGATTAAAAACTGCTTTGTCAACGCTTTGTTCAGTTGATTCTCAGGCCAATTTTGTTTACTTTACAACTACGAACTCCTCGGATAACTGTTCTATATCAGCAAGGGGAAGGCTGATAAAGAATGAGCGCCCGGGGAGTTCGCTTGTCATTGTTGACGTTCGAGCAGCGCAGACACTCAATAACTTCATTGTCAAAGAGGTCGTTTTATTCGCCGAGTTTAAGCTCAAACTAATTGGACAATCTGTGGAGCGAGAGAAGAATAAGGCTAGAGACATTTGCTAAGTAAAACAAACGTGCGGGTAAAACAAACGTGCAGTTGAAACAAACGTGCAGTTGAAACAAACGTGTGATTAAAACAAACGTGTGATTAAAACACGTATGTTAAATTCACGAGCAGAGCCAGTTTAATTCAATGTGCACGGTCATTTTTGAAAACGCACATGAATTATCGAAAACGCGAACTACGTCAAAAAAACTAAAGCGAGGACAGGTCGTCGGGAATCTCAATACTTGATAAATAGTTTTCTGGAGTTAATAGATCGGCCGCACTTGGCAAAATTCCGCTCCAAATTTGGTCCCGTGATTGCAGATCACGCAATACAGTGACTGAACGCCAAAAAGCTGCAGCCTCGCGCGCCAGTCGCGGCGAAACTTGAAGTCCAAAGAGATTCGAGAAGAGTTGTTGTGTCGGTGCCGATGTTGCACGCCGTCGACGCAATGTCTCCTGCAACGCTGAAATATTTGGCAAGCGATCACCTGCAGCAGCTGCAACGACTGCCTCGTTCCATCCATCTACAAGCGCCAGCACTGTTTCCAACTTTGTTAGAGCATCACGTTGAGCTGGAGTCTCTTCAGGTGTAAAGATTCCTTCATTGAGCGCCATCTGGAAAGTTTCGGGATTAGTTGGATCAAATTCACTTCCACCATTACTTGACGCATCGAAGGCCTCTTGCGCCTGGCGTTGGATAGCCTCAATATCTATGTGTATACCCTTTGCATAATCCGTGATGGCAGTTCGAATATATGAAATTAGCCATGGGTTATGTGAAAATAAACGCGCACCTGCACTTTCTCGAAGCGCATGAAATATTCGAACCTCATCGATTGGAATATCTAACTCCTGAGCCCATTCATCAATATTTTGAGAAACGAGAGCAGGGTAAACAGGATCTACCAACGGTAATCCAACATCATGAATTCCAGTGGAAGTACCGGCTAATCCGCCAATTGATTGACCAAGTTGTGTTGCCATCAGAGAGCCGATGAATGAACGAAGTAGCGTCGCAATCATTCCGACTGGAATCGCTATCTCCTCTTCCGGTAAACCTGAACCCTCTTGAATAGCGGATTCTTTAAGTAGTTCGGAGATTGCAGATGTTAAACCAAGGGCGAGTGGTTCTACCGAACTCTGCCAGCCAGATAGAGTTGAATCGACCCAATCAGTTCTAGCAAGAGTTGAGTTAGCAGATACATTTGTTTGCGGAAAAAATGTCGCCTCATTGAGCCACAATTCTGCGATTGAAAAAGCCTCTGAAACTTTAGCTACGTCGTTAGCACCAACTGGTGCTGAACCCTTAGCCGTTACAAATTTTTTTGCTGTATCTCTAACAATATTTTTGGGCAGTACCTCACTCGATGGCGCAAAACCCGGACCACTCATTCCAAGCTTTGAAAACTGTTCTTGAATCTGACTTTGTATCTGCGCCATCATCGCAGCAAAATCAACAGAACCGTCGCCCTTTTTATTGTCGGCATCATCGGAACTGTCTGGTGTAAAACCAAATGGCGTCATGTGGTAATCCTCTCAGCCATATAACCTAATGGGGCTCCCTTTTCTTCCCGCTAATTCTCTAAAGATATTCGAGTAGGCTCACAGAAAGTTCAAAGGTCACACCTTCTAGCCATGGCATCGTTGACAGGCATGGAGCAATCGCGGCCGTAAGGGATAGAGGGCGAGCGCTGCGCAGGCAGGGTAGGCTAATCCTATGTCGAGCGCAGCTACAGCCTTAATTTGGTGGATAGTTCCTGCAATTGGACTTACGGGAGCCCTCGCATACGTTCTCTGGATCTCCAAATTTCAAAGTAAGTATCAGCAGGGGACACAAAGATCGGTTGGCCAGTTTCAGCGTTTTCAAGAATCTCTACGCCAATCTCAGGCTCGAGATGTTGAGGCAGCTGCTAATCCCCCACAGCCAGAGGTTATAGAACCCGGCCCTAAGCCTCGCGCTTAATTAACTTTTCCAGTGCGCTTCTCACCGCTTCCCCGTTTTGCAACTGCGATTCTTGGAATCTTCTTTACCTTAGCTCTTATTGCTCCACTTCCCTTTGTGATTGTAATGCCGGGCAACGCTCAAAATATCTTCGAAAAAATTATTACAATTGAAAATCAAAAATCTTACCCAGCCACTGGACGGTTAGATCTAATGTCGGTTCGGATAACTAACCCTAATAACTGGATAGTCGGTCCAGAAGTACTTTATGCATGGCTTCGAAATGATGAAGCTGTTTACCCTCGCGCCGCGATTTACCCACCCGGTGCGACTACTGAATCTGAGAAAAAGGCTGCCGATGCCGACATGGTTGGCTCACAGAGTAAAGCAATAGGTGCGGGATTGCGTTATCTATCGCGCCATCCAGAATTCGGAACCACCTCGGATCAACTCATTGAAGAGAATATTAATTTTGATGTGAAGCGCACGGGAGGACCAAGTGGAGGAATGATTTTTGCACTTGGCGTGATTGAATTACTTACCCCCACAGATATATTGCGTGGTCGCCATATTTCAGGATCCGGCACGATCTCAATCGATGGAAAGGTTGGCCCAATAGGTGGCATTAATGAAAAAATCCACTCCGCTTATAAAGCAGGAGCTACCTTATTTCTAGCTCCTTTTGGAAATCGCGACGAGATCACTAGCGTCCCCAAAGGCATGAAAGTCGTGATTGTCGCCACCCTTGATGATGCCCTAAAGGCATTAACCTCTAAGAAGTAGGCAGGCCAGATTTTCGCCCTCTCGCTTCTCTAGTAGGCACACTGGCCTGGCTCAAGACGTTAATTCGCCTCCAATTCTGGAAAGTTGCTTCCCTGTTGGTGCGCTAGCGTTATCCCATGATGAGTAATGCAGCCCCCCAATTCAATTTCAAACGTCGACTTGGCCCACTTCAAATAACAATCGCGATCGTGGTTGCTATTGGTTTCGGCCTTGTATCCATGAGCGGTTTCTATGCAGATTGGCTCTGGTTTAAATCAGTGAACTTCACAACCGTGTGGTCAACCGTATTAATGACCAAAGTTGTGCTCTTTGTAGTCGCTGGATTAGTTACTGCAACGCTCATACTTTTAAATATTGTGATCGCCTACAAAAGTCGCCCACTTTATGTACCAATGACCGTTGAGGCTGATAATCTCGAACGTTATCGCGCGCAAATTGAACCGATTAAGCGCTGGGTTGTTATTGGTTTGGGACTTGCTCTCTTCTACTTTGCCGGCACATCCGGTTCGTTGGTCTGGTCGACTTGGCTACTATTTAAGAATTCGACCCCGTTTGGTGTCACCGATGCGCAGTTCAATATGGATATTTCATTCTTCGCATTCCGTTTACCTTTTTGGCAAACTTTAATTGGATGGGGTATTTCAACCTTAGTCCTTGCCATTATTGCCTCAGCAATTGTTCATTACTTATATGGAGGAATTCGTTTACAAGTACAAGAGGATCGCACAACAGTTGCTGCACGCGTTCAACTTTCAGTATTACTCGGAGGAGTTGTTTTATTAAAGGCGGTGGCTTACTGGTTCGATCGCTACGCGCTGGCACTTAAAGAGAGCAAACTCATCACAGGGCTCACCTATACCGATGTAAATGCCCTCCTACCCGCTAAAGCTATTTTGGCTGCAATTGCAGTTGTTTGCGCACTACTATTTTTTGCAAATATTGTGCGCCGCTCATGGGTTCTACCGGCCGCCGGTACAGCCCTTCTGGTTGTCTCTTCGGTTTTAATCGCAGGAATCTACCCAGGTGCAATTCAGCAATTCCAGGTAAAACCGAGTGAGTCATCTAAAGAAGCCCCATATATTCAGCGCAATATTGATGCGACTCGCACTGCCTATGGATTAGATGGTGTACAGGTTAATGACTATCAGGCAACTCTCACGGCTTCGGCTGGACAACTTGCAGATGATGCGGCAACGATTGCAAATATTCGCTTAATGGATCCAAATGTCCTTTCTGCAACTTTCCGTCAACTCCAACAGATTAAGCCTTACTATGCCTTCCCTGAATCTCTCGATTTTGATCGATACACAATTGATGGGGTAAAACGCGACGTTGTTGTCGCCGTTCGTGAGTTAAATATCGCTGGCAACCCATCTCGAAATTGGATCAATGATCACCTTGTCTATACTCACGGATTTGGATTTGTTGCAGCGTATGCAAATGCACGTGATGCCGATGGTAAGCCTTCTTTTGCAGTAGGCGATCTGCCACCAACTAAGGGTCTAGGCGATTTTCAGCCACGAATTTATTTTGGTGAAAATGTTCCAGATTATTCAATTATTGGTGGCGTAAAAACCGACTCACCTGTTGAGTTTGATTATCCAGATGACTCTTCGGCTAATGGACAAAAAAACTACACATACACAGGTACCGGTGGAGTTCCAGTCGGGTCGCTGATTAATAAATTGGTCTTCGCGTTTAAGTACCAAGAGCAAAAACTCTTACTGTCATCGCTTATTAATAAGGATTCAAAAATCCTATTCGAGCGTAACCCTCGTGAGAGAGTTGCAAAAGTTGCACCTTGGTTAACACTTGATGGAGATCCATATCCGGCGATAATTGGTGGCAAAGTTATATGGATTATTGATGGCTACACAACAAGTGCTGGCTATCCTTATTCAAAGCAGATTTCACTTTCAGCTGCGACAAATGATGTTCTCACTGCAACTTCCTCTTCTGTAACTGCCCAAAGAAATACAGGAGTTAACTACATTCGCAACTCAGTAAAGGCAACTGTGGATGCATATGATGGCACCGTCACTTTGTATCAGTGGGATGAAAAAGACCCTGTTTTAGCCACGTGGAGCAAAGCCTTCCCGGGCACCGTTCAGGCAAAATCAAAGATTTCAAAGGAGTTACTCTCACACATTCGATATCCAGAGGATATTTTCCGTGTTCAACGCGAAATTCTCTCTGAGTACCACGTGAAAACCGCTGCCGCTTTTTATGGTGGCCAGGATTTCTGGCGCGTACCTCGTGACCCTTCGACTTTCGGAGCAAATGCAGGAGCCCAGCCTCCTTATTACTTAACTCTGCAGATGCCAGGGGATACAAAACCGGAGTTTGCTCTTACTACACCATTTGTTCCACGTGGTGGTCGTGAGAACTTATCAGCATTTGCTGCAGTGAACTCTGATGCAGGACCTGACTATGGCAAGATTACGGTTCTGCAACTTCCACGGAGCACAAACATCGCAGGTCCTTCACAAGTAGCCTCTAACTTTGAGGCCAAGCCTGAAGTTGCAAACTCTCTCTCGCTGCTTCGTCGAGGCGGCTCTGATGTAGTTCTCGGTAACCTGCTCACGCTTCCAGTTGGCGGAGGCTTACTGTACGTTCAACCGGTTTACGTTCGCGCAACTGCAAACTCGGCGGCGTATCCATTGCTCCAAAAAGTACTTGTCTCGTTCGGAGATCAAATCGGATATGACGACACTTTAAAGGGTGCACTTGATCAAGTATTCGGTGGTAACTCCGGTACAACTTCCTCAAGTGGAACACCGACGACGAGTGGAACAAATAATGACACTTTGGCGAGCGCGCTTGCATCTGCCAAGCAAGCGTTGGCAGATGGCCAAGCGGCTCTTGCAATTGGTGACTTTGCTGCATATGGCCGAGCACAGGATCGATTGAAATCTGCAATCGCATCAGCGATTGCTGCACAAGTAAAGAAATAAAAAAGTGATGGTTTAAATATCAACTAAAGCCAAATAACTTCTAAAGAAAGTGCTAGATAAAGACCACTTCCATGGGTATTGATTCATGGATTTGGTCTTTATCTATTCAACGCCTAAGATTGCCGATACCGACGCGGGGTGGAGCAGCTCGGTAGCTCGCTGGGCTCATAACCCAGAGGTCGTAGGTTCAAATCCTGCCCCCGCTACTAGTTAGTCAGTAAGAAAACGCGCGATTGTTCGCTCGAGATTCGCTTTAATTTAGAATCTCTACGCAGAACAATGAGCGCGTTTTTTCATGCCCGGCAGAGAATGCGAGATTTTTATTTACCAGAATAATGAGCGCGTTTTTTCATGCCCGGCAGAGAATGCGAGATTTTTTGTTGCTCGTTGGGTCATGAAAAATCTCCCTACGATCTCTTGACCTAAAAGTCGCGATAAGAGGGAGAATGAGGTTATGAAGAATCGAAGAGTTTTAGCATTGGCAGCAATCTTTGGGACCGTAATCATTCTTGGCCTTAGCGGATGCACTCAGTCCTCAAAGCCATCGACAGATATCACTCCAACTCCTACAGCCTCTTCAACGGTAGATACGCAGGCATTGGCACAGTACTGGGTTGCCGATACTTCCAGAGGTTTCCGCCTTTACCGTGAATTTGCACGGGTTAATCCAGTGCCAGATGCGATTACGGCAGCCTTGCGGCAACTTGTTTCACAAAAACCATCTGATTCTGATTATGTTTCTCTCTGGCCTCAAGGAACAACAATTAATTCAGTCAAAGTAAGTGGTGATTTAGCAATAGTTGATCTGACTTTTCCTAAACTCAATCTTGGAAGTGAGGCTGAATCATTAGCAATTGCTCAGTTGGTCTGGACAGCAACAGCCGCGGTCACCACTGTAAAGAAAATTTCACTCACAGTCGATGGTAAGAAAATAGAATCCCTTGCAGGTCACATGGATGCAACTAAACCTTTCTCGCGCGGCCTAACCTACGAAGTTCTTGCACCGATTTGGATTACATCACCGGCTGAGAATCAAAGTGTTGCCGCTAAGGGATTCACACTTAATGGAATGGCTTCCACTTTTGAAGCCAACGTCGTCTGGAAAGTATTCAAAGATGGAGTTTTAATACAACAGGGGTCAACAACGGCGTTAGAGGCAGCACCAGCGTGGAAACCTTGGAGCGTCTCAATTGAAAATCTCAAACCAGGCACCTATCAATTTTTTGCAATGGAGTATTCAGCCAAAGATGGATCACTCGTTGCGCAAGACACGAAAAACGTGATACTTAAATAATTATTTAATTCGTAGTGAGTTTGTTACTACAAATAGTGAAGATAAGGCCATTGAGGCAGCGGCGTAAATTGGTCGCAGTAAACCAAGCGCGGCTATTGGTAGGCCAATCACGTTATAGATTAAAGCCCAGCCCATATTCAAATGGATGATCCTTAACGTCTTCTTAGCTAATTTGAGAGCGTCAATAACGCTGCCCAAACCGGAGTTCATAAGAGTTATATCGGCCGATGAAATAGCAGTATCTGTGCCAGTTCCCATCGCCATTGATAAGTTCGCGGCAGTTAGCGCTGCAGCATCGTTGATGCCATCGCCAATCATTAAAACGCAACGTCCCTCTGATTTAAACCGCTCAACTATTTCAAGCTTTGTTTCAGGCAGAGCCGAAGAAACAACGTGGGCGCTATCAATTCCTACAGTTGTTGCAACTGAAGCGGCGACTTGTGCGCTGTCTCCAGTCACGAGCCATGGTGTTATTCCCATTGCTCGAAGTTCGCTCACCGTCTGCGCGGCATCTTCTTTTAATTGATCGCCCACGGTAAATACCGCTAGAGCAACACCGTCCCAAGCCAGAACTGAAACTGTAAGTCCAGCCTCTTGTCCTCGCGCGATAGCTAACTTTATTTCGGGGTGAAAATCAGTGCTGCTATGTGCAACCGCTACGGGTGAACCTATGAGCACGACCGGAGACTGATCTCCCATTTGTACTCGACCGGCAGCACCAGAACCTGGCGTTACGGCAAAATCGCTCACTTCGTAAGTGTGCGCGCCTTTTCCAAGTGCATATCGCACAATTGCAAGGGCAACTGGGTGAGAGTTCTGGGTTTCAATCGCTAATGCCGACGAGAGAATTTTTTCCTCGCTCATAAGTGCAGAAAACGAACTTCCAAGTGCGGCGCCTGCTGCCGTAGAGACCGTTACCTCTTGAAGATTCATTACCCCTTGCGTCAAAGTTCCTGTTTTATCAAAAACAACGGTGTCCACAATACGAGCAACCTCTAAGACTCGTGGTTCACGTAAAACTATTCCGCGCTGCGCTCCGCGACCAGATGCAACAAGAAGGGCAACCGGAGTTGCCAAACCAAGTGCGCAAGGGCAGGCGATTACTAAAACAGTGATTGCAACAGAAATAGAGCGAGTAAGTGAGTGATCGGTGAAATACCAACCAAGAAATGTTCCGATTGACATTAGTGTCACAATTGGAACGAATACTGAACTAATTCGATCGGCTAGGCGTTGAATAGGAGCTTTTGTACCTTGAGCACTGATAACCATTGCAGTAATGCGCGCCAGCTCGGTATCGCTGCCAATTCTTGTTGCTCGAATGATTAAACGTCCATTGTGATTTACAGAGGCCCCGACGACTAAAGATCCAGGACGAACATCCACGGGTTTCGATTCACCAGTGAGCATTGAGTTATCGACTGCACTTTCACCTTTAATGACAATTCCATCTGTTGCAATGCGGGCCCCCGGAAGTACTTCGAACTCATCACCGATTTCGAGTTGATCAATTGGAATAATTACAGGCAATCCTTCTCGAATTATCGTTACCTCTTTACTACCAAGGGCAAGAAGTGAGGAGAGTGCTGCACCTGCGCGCGACTTGGCGCGCGTTTCTAAGTAGCGGCCGAGAATTACGAAGAAGAGAACTCCTGCAGCAACTTCGGTATATACATCACCTTCGCCAGTTGAGTTTGCATAAATCGACCAGGCAAAGGCTGAAAGTGAACCGAGTGACATCAAATTATCCATCGTCGGATGTTTTAAATTGCGAAGTGCGGCTCGGTGAATCGGCCATGCAACAAACAGGACTACGGGTGCGCTTAAAGCAATAACCACCCACGCCGTCGCTGAATACAGCGGATGAGGTAGGCCAAAGTAGTCGAGAGAATCGAGGACCCACATATCAATTTGGTGATGCCAACTCATAACCATTGAGATCGCAACGGCAGGGACGGCAAAAATAAAGGCAAAAAATAGAGCACGCGCCGATTTTTTACTGTGCAAAGTTATTGATTGACCATCTTGTAAGAGCTCTGCCTTATATCCAGCTTTCTCGACGGCATGAATCAAATTCTTAACATCAATATCGGCCGGAGCCAAAATGTGCGCGGTCTCAGTTGCAAAATTAATAGTCGCACTCACGCCTTCAACGGCATTGAGGGCCTTTTCAACGGTATTAACGCAGGAGGAACAGGTCATACCGTCGATCGAAAGCGTGGTTGGTTCTAAGACTGTGCTCATAGCTTCACTTCTCTCCGCCAAACCCTCTGAAACTCTTTCATTAGGTACAGCGCTTATTTACTCGGATTTATTCCATTAATAACTGCATTATGTAGGATTCCGTTAGTTGACACTCCACTGCCCCCGAATGGACCTGATTTTCCGGTGATATTCGTAAATGTTCCGCCGGCTTCCCGAACTATTATGTCCAGAGCTGCCATGTCCCAAACGGCCAAGGTAGGTTCGATTGCCACGTCAACTGCGCCCTCGGCGACCAGCATGTGCGACCAGAAGTCACCTATGCCTCGAGTACGCCAAGCCTGCGAAAGCATCGTCTGAAATGCTTCGAGCCGATCGCCAAAATGGATGAAATCAGAGTATGCAATTGATGCATCGCTCAATGATGACACCTGTGAGACTGAAATCTTCTTTGAGTCTCCATTAAAAGTTACGAATGCGCCTTGACCCTTTGATGCAAACCAACGCCGTGATAGCGCTGGGGAACTTGCAACTCCAACTACAGCCTCTTCGCTTCCATCATCTTGTACTTCAACTAATGCGATTAGGCATGCCCAAATAGGAACACCTCGCATAAAGTTTTTAGTTCCATCAATTGGATCAATAATCCAGTATCGCTTTGCACCGGTAATATCACTACCGAACTCTTCACCTAGTAGTCCATCATCTGGGCGATGTGTAGAAAGTGCTTGGCGAACCGCCGTTTCGACGGCGCGGTCGGCATCGGTGACTGGAGTGTTATCTGGCTTGGTTGTGATTACTAAATCCAAAGCTTGATATCTCTCAATCGCAATCGAGTCTGCGATGTCTGCGAGCAGATGAGCCAGAGCTAAATCTTCGGCGTATCGCTCTGAATGTGATTTCATAATACTCGAATCCTAATCCTCATTGCTCTCAATCGGTTGCTCTTTTACTGCCAGTAGCGAGCGCAGGCTTGCTAAACGTGCTGTTCGCTCGACATCCACAACACCATTAGGAGCGGCCCATGCATCAAGTGAACATGAACTCTCTGAATGCGAGCAGTTTGAAAGACAATTTGCAGCAACTTCAGATAAATCGGTAAAAGCATCGACGATTCGACGTGTATCGATATGCGATAAACCAAAGGCTCGGATGCCTGGAGTATCGATTATCCATCCATCGCTATCGGCAAGAGGAAGAGCGATTGCACTAGATGAGGTATGTCGACCGCGACCTGTAGCGGCATTTACATCTCCAGTTAAACGATCAGCTTTTGGTACTAATGAATTTATAAGAGTTGACTTTCCGACTCCTGAATGGCCAACTAAAACAGAGATCTTTCCCTGAAGCATCGCGTGCAAGGCATTTAAATCACTTTCACTTGACGCACTTTTCATGGCCATATGTAGAATCTCAACACCCAACTTTGAATACTCTGATAGAAACTCTGGTACGGAGCCAAGGTCAGTCTTGGTAACAACTAACTTTGGTGAAATTCCCTCAGTAAAAGCGGAAACTAAAAAACGATCGATCAATCCTCGGCGTGGTTCGGGATTAGTAGCGGCGACTACGATTACAAGTTGATCAATATTTGCAACAATTGTTCGCTCTACTTGAGCTGAATCATCAACGGTGCGACTAAGTGTGTTACGCCTTTCTTGAACGCCAACGATGCGTGCCAAGCTTCCTTGATTGCCACTCACGTCACCAACAATAGAAACAACATCACCGACTACCACTGACTTTGGGCCAAGCTCTCGGGCACGCATCGCGGTAATAACCACACCACTGTCGGTGATGCATGTCTGTCGACCTCGATCAACGGTAGTAACTAAGGCTGATATTGCATCATCGTGCCGTGGACGATCTTTACTGCGCGGACGGCTGCTGCGCGCTGGTCTAATGCGAGCATCGGATTCATCGTATTCGCGTGGAACCATCGCCTACTTTTTCACAATCTCAGTCAAGAAGTGAGCTCCAGAGGCCAGGAAAATCAGGAAGAGTTTTACGAGTGGTGGCAATATTCTCAACTTCTATTCCGGGGACAACTAATCCAATTACAGCACCTGCCGTTGCTAATCGATGATCATCATAGGTGTGAAAAACACCGCCGTGTAATGGCGCAGGGGTAATGTGAAGAGAGTTCTTGTGTTCCTCAACATTTCCTCCTAAAGCATTTATTTCGCGTGTTAGTGCAGTTAGACGATCGGTTTCATGTAAACGTAAATGGCCGATACCGCGAAGATGTGATGGGGAATCTGCGAAAACTGCAAGGGCTGCGATTGAGGGTGTGAGCTCACCAACGTCATGCAAATCAATATCGATTCCATGGATAACTCCAGTACCAGTAAGGGTTAAACCAGCCTCATTCATCGAAATCTTTGCGCCCATTCGAGAAAGAATGGAGCGAAGTTGATCTCCGGGTTGTGTTGTCTCTTGTGGCCAATCTGCAATTGTGATACTTCCGCCGCAAAGCATCGCAATTGATAAAAATGGCGCGGCATTTGAAAGATCGGGCTCTATTACTAATTCATAACCGTGGAGAGAACTAGGCAAAACTTGCCAACTGTTTGTATCCTTATCAACAATAACCGTTGCACCAAATCCACGTAACATCGCAACGCTCATTTCGATATGCGGCATCGACGGAATTTTGTCGCCTTTATGTGTCACTGTAATTCCATCGGTAAAACTCGGCGCGACTAATAACAACGCAGATAAGAGCTGACTAGATGCACTTGCATCAATTGTGATTTCCCCTCCGCGGATCGTGCCAGTGCCGTGAAGTGTGAGCGGCAAGCTATATCGGCCCTCGTGCTCAATCGAAACACCGAGCTGTTCGAGGGCTTTAATGAGCGGCGCAAGCGGTCGCTCATGGGAGCGTGAATCACCATCAAAGTAGATTTCACCGGTTGCTAGAGCTGCAAGCGGTGGCAGAAAACGCATTACTGTTCCGGCATTTCCAACGTCAATTCTTGCTGGACCGCTCATCTTCGCAGGAGTAAGGGTTAACTGATACTCAGGTAATCCATTTACAACCCCATCCTGCTCGACAATTCCAATCCCCAAGGCTTGTAACCCTTGCACCATAAGTTCACTGTCCCGAGAAACTAAGGGACGCCGAAGTGTGGATGGGCTGTTGGCTTGGGCGGCCAAGATTAAGGCGCGATTTGTAACGGATTTAGATCCTGGAATAACGACAGAAATATCTACTGGTTTTGTTCCGCGAAATATCGCGGGCCAGTGGGCGTCGTTAAGATTCATTGATTGAGTCTATCCTTTCCATATGTGTGGTCGATATGCGCAGTCTGCTGATATGCGTGAACTTATGGAGCAGTTTGAAGTTACTGGTAGCTCCCCACAACAATCCCTGCCAGCCAATTGGAATATTGCACCGACAAATCCCATTTATATAGTTCGCGCTGATGCCAGTGATTTCACCAAGAATGCATTGGCCACGGTTTCGTGGGGGTTGATTGCACCGTGGCTCACTGGACTCAATGAGGCAAAAACCTCACAATCGCGCGCTATAAATGCACGTAGCGAATCGATTCACGAAAAGCCAACTTTTCGATCTGCATTTAGATCAACTCGATGTTTAATCCCCGCCGAGGGCTACTACGAATGGGCAACCGCCCTGGGGAAATTTGCACCAAAGCAGCCCTTCTTTATCACTTCGCGAAATGGGAAACAGTTACCTGTGGCCGGAATTTGGAGTAGTTGGAGAGCACCTAGCGGCGACTTAATTCAAAGCGCTTCAATTATTACGCAAGAGGCACAAGGTGAGTTGGCTGAAATTCACAGTCGGATGCCCGTGTTTATGCCTCATGAACGTTGGGACCAATGGCTTGACCCGAGAAATAATTCTATTGAAAATCTCAAGGAGCTAATGATCGTCGAATCCCCCGCGGCAATCGTTGTGGCCCGCCCAGTATCTAACGCCGTCAATTCAGTTGCACAAAATACGCAAGAACTTACGGCAGGCATCGAATTGGGAGAGCCAGAGACCCTCTTTTAACGATAGCCTTTTGCTGCGATGACATCAACGGATTTAGTAAAAGAGAGCTCGGCGGATCGTGCCATCCGCTTTGAGCGTGACGCCCTGGTCTTTACAAACCAGTTGTATGCAGCAGCTCTTCGCTACACAAAGAATCCGCATGATGCTAAAGATCTAGTTCAAGATACCTACCTGAAGGCCTTTGCCTCATTCCACCAATTTGAACCTGGCACAAACTTGAAAGCCTGGCTGTACCGTGTTTTAACTACGACTTTTATTAATACCTACCGTAAAGATCAGCGCCGCCCGCAGATTTCTGGAGGGGAGATTGAAGATTGGCAGTTAGCCGATGCGGCATCGCACTCCAGTAATTTAGGAAAATCAGCTGAAGTTGAAGCACTTGAAAATCTTCCCGATAGTGACATCAAACGAGCGCTCATTGAAATCCCGGAAGAGTTTCGTATTGCAGTGTATTTAGCCGACGTAGAAGGTTTTTCATATAAAGAGATAGCAGAAATTGTGGGCGTGCCCGCCGGAACCGTCATGTCAAGACTCCACCGGGGAAGAAAACAACTTCGTGAACGGTTAACTGAGTATGCAAAGGATCTTGGTTATTCTGTCAAAGCTGCCAAATCCTCAGGGATATCAGAGACCACAGAAACTCCAGAAAAACAAAAGTCGAATCGGGAGGAAACTCCATGAACCAATTTGAAGTAGTTCCATGTAATCAAATTCTCAACTCTTTTGTTCTCTTACTTGAAGGAAATACCGACCTGCCAATGGTGCACACCATTGAAATTCATCTCTCTGAATGTCCTAACTGCAGCGCCGAATTAGCTCATGAAAAGAAAGTGCATAGTTTAATTCAAGATGCCTTGCGCAGAACATGCTGTGAAACCGCGCCGGAAGATCTCCATGATTCGATTTTTCAACAGATTCACACTCAGATGGCCGGAGCGTTTACTACTGAAGTTTTAACTGAGTTCACGATGACCGAGATTTCAATAGAAATCGACGAATTTGGAACTATCGAACACCGTGAAATTACCATCGAGCACACTGAAGAGATTCGCTATCAAACTGGCCACCCGGACGAACGCGACATTTAATCGATGAAACCGGCCGAGGAGATTCTTGGAGCTGTGGGCTTTTCCGTAATGGCAGTTCGCCCAGGTGACACATGTGTTGCGCTAGGAGTTGGCGATATACCGGTAGTTTCCCAGTCACATCTTATCAATCTCATGGAGCACGCAATCGTGATTTCACTGGATGAATATTTAGAGCCAGGTGAAACAACGATAGCAATCAGTATTGAACTCATCTCATTGAGTCCAGCGGAAATTGGTGCTGAGCTTCGTGCCACATCTCGTTGTATTGAAGTTAACAATCGTGAGTTAACTTTTGAGTGCGAGCTCTATGAGGGTGAGCGACAAGTTGCTGCGGCAATTATAAAAAGAGCCACGGTCGAGCGAATATCTTTCCTCGCGCGCACCGCCGCTCAATCACTTATCAGTTAAGTTAGATTTCTACGCCTTCTTAGTAGCCCAGAAAATCTCGGCAATTTCATCGATCTTTGCAATTAATTTATCTGCCACTGCAACATCCTGTGTTCCCTTTGTTCCTGCAGCACCGGCAAGTTTAGTTGCCTCATTAAATAGTGAATGTAGTTGTGGGTATGCCTCAAAGTGAGGTGCCTTGAAGTAATCAGTCCACAACACCCATAGGTGTTCTTTGACTTGATGAGAGCGCTCTTCTTTGATCGCTACAGATCGTGAACGGAAGTCGGCATCGGTATTTGCTGCGTACTTTTCCATGCATGCTTTTACGGACAAGGCCTCAATTTTTGCTTGAGCTGGATCGTAAACACCGCATGGAAGATCGCAGTGTGCGTATACGGTTATCTTTGGTGCAAACATTGAATCTCTCCCTTAAGAATTATCGCGAGTAAACCTTACACATGACAGACTACATCTCGTGAGCAAATTTGGCACGGTCAGGGTGGAAGGCAGCTCGATGGCACCAACCTATAACAATGGTGACCACTTACTTGTGCTCTGGCTGCCAGAGCCACCTCTTCGTGCGCCTTTAGGAAGCATCGCTGTAATTGAACGTGAAGAACGACCCGGTATTTTTCTTATAAAGCGAATTCAAAAAGCTCATGCTGGCAATTATTGGGTCGAAGGCGACAGTGATGAAAGCAGCGATTCGCGCACGTGGGGTTGGATAACTCCGCATGAAGTGGTCGGGCGCGTTTTATTTCGGATTTATAAGAATAAGCACCGCTAATCAGAAGCTCAGACCAATTTCACCAGATGGCTCTTATTTCACCAGTTAACGCGTAAAAGCTTCGAGCATTAAGGCTTTTTGCTCATCCTCATGCAAGTGGTGATTTCCAGTAGCAGGAGATGCAGTTGCACGGCGCGATACACGACGCAAGATTCTAGAACCAAAGCCGCGACCTCCATGTTGCTCAGATGTTCGAAGTGCAATATGTGACCAAGGGCCTTGGTTGGCCGGCTCATCTTGCACCCAAAGTAAATTTGCATTGGGATGTTTATTAGCTTCTGCAAGCATTTCTTCAATTGGAAGTGGATATAGAAGTTCCAAACGAACGATTGCAGTTGATGTTTCACCTGTTTTTGCGCGTTCTGCGACTAGGTCGTGATAAATCTTTCCTGAACAAAATATAAGTCGCGATGCATTGTTTACTGAATCATCTGAAATAACCGGTCTGAAATGTCCGCTAGTGAAATCAGATAGAGATGACGCCGCGGCGCGAAGTCGCAACATTGACTTCGGTGTGAAGATAATTAATGGTCGACGAGCTGGGTTCTTGGCATGCCAGCGTAATAAGTGAAAGTAGGAAGCCGGTGTAGAGGGTTGGGCTACGGTCATATTTTGCTCGGCACACAGTTGCAGATATCGCTCAATGCGTGCCGATGAGTGGTCAGGACCTTGGCCTTCATATCCATGTGGCAGTAATAAAACTAGCGATGAACGCTCGCCCCATTTCTGTAAGGCTGAAGATATAAACTCATCGATAATTGTTTGAGCGCCGTTAGCAAAATCACCAAATTGACCCTCCCAAAGCACCAATGCATCCTCGCGCTCGAGGCTATAACCATATTCAAAGCCCATCGCAGCATATTCGCTGAGCAGTGAATCGATCACAAAGAAATGGTTCTCATCACTATTGAGTGCGCGAAGAGGAGTCCATTCATTTCCGTTTTCTCTATCGATAATAACTGCGTGGCGATTACTAAATGTTCCCCGTCGTGCATCTTGACCTGCAAGGCGTATTGGGCGATCTTCTTTGAGAAGAGAGCCGAAGGCAAGCATTTCTCCGGTCGCCCAATCAATTGAGGAGTCATTGAGTGACTCAATTCGCTTTGCTAATTGCGGTAATAATTTTGGATGAACATGGAAGCCTTCAGGAACTGCCGACTGCGTTGCAGCAATTTCTCGGGCTAGGGCCTCGCTGATTGAAGTAATAATTTCGTGAGCATCGGGTGCAACAGGTGCTTTAAAGTTCGGATCAGATTCTGTTTGCAGATTATTTAGGGCGGCATACACGGCTTCCAGCTGGCTCTGATAATCACGTGCGACTTCTTCGGCCTCATCAAGTGAGATATCCCCACGGCCAATGAGTGCTTCGATATAGAGAGTTCGGGTCGAACGTTTAGCATCGATCATCTTGTACATAAGTGGCTGCGTAAAACTTGGCTCATCACCTTCGTTGTGACCGCGGCGACGATAGCAAACCATGTCGATTACTACATCTTTATTAAACTGTTGTCGGTATTCAAAAGCTAAACGCGCAATACGAACGCAGGCCTCAGGATCATCTCCATTCACATGAAACACTGGGGCTTGGATAATCTTGGCGAAGTCGGTTGAGTACGTAGCAGTACGCGATGCAATCGGTGACGTAGTGAAACCCACTTGGTTATTAACGACGATATGAATTGTTCCGCCAGTGCGATAACCGCCCAGCTGTGACATCTGCAAAACTTCAGCGTTCACACCTTGCCCCGCAAACGATGCATCTCCATGAAGCAAAACAGGTAATACTGAGTAAGCGTTTTTAATATTCAATTTATCTTGCTTTGCACGAACAATGCCCTCTAAAACTGGATTCACAGCCTCTAAATGAGATGGATTAGCTGCTAAATAAATCTTTGTTGTGGCGCCAGAGTGTGAAGTAAATTCCCCTTCGGTGCCTAAATGGTACTTAACATCGCCAGAGCCTTGTACTTGGTTCTCTGCATAGTGTCCCTGAAACTCTTGAAATATCTGTCCGTGTGATTTTCCCGCGATATTAGCTAAGACATTGAGGCGCCCGCGGTGCGGCATTCCAATGCATACCTCATCTAATCCTTGATCGGCAGCGCTAGAGAGAACAGCATCTAGCAATGGAATGACTGATTCGCCACCTTCTAGTGAGAAACGTTTTTGCCCAACAAACTTAGTCTGCAAGAAAGTTTCAAAGGCTTCCGCACCATTGAGTTTATGAAGAATTCGGAGATGCTCCTCTGGTGCAAATCTTTGCGCACCAACTTCTACATGCATTTGAATCCACTGTCGCTCTTCGCGATTTTCAATATACATATACTCGACGCCGACAGTTCGACAGTAAGAGTCTCGCAATAAGCCTAGAATCTTGCGAAGTGACATAAAGGTTTTTCCGCCAAAGCCACCAGTTGCAAATTCACGGTCAAGATCCCACAGCGTTAAACCATGTGTAACAACATCTAAATCAGGGTGTGAGCGTTGCTTATATTCCAACGGGTCAACATCGGCCATTAAATGACCAAAAGTACGGTAGGCATGAATCAACTGCTGAATTCGCGCAGTCTTGTTAATCTGTTCATCTTTACTAAATTCAAAATCCTTTGCCCATCGAATTGGCTCATATGGGATTCGAAGTGATGCAAAGATTTCATCGTAGAAACCATCTGCACCTAATAAAAGCTCATTCATTCTTCGCAGGAAGTCACCGGATTGTGCACCTTGGATAACTCTGTGATCGTACGTACTCGTTAGAGTTACAACTTTGCTGATAGCCATTCGGGCAAGCATTTCATCGCTAGTTCCATGGAACTCAGCGGGATAATCAAGTGCTCCTACCCCAAGAATTAATCCCTGCCCTTGCACTAAACGTGGTACAGAGTGCACTGTGCCGAGAGTTCCGGGATTTGTTATCGATACGGTAGTCCCGGCAAAGTCTTCAACGGTTAATGTTCCTCCACGTGCCTTTTTAATGACGCTCTCATATGCACGCCAGAACTGGGCAAAATCCATGGCCTCGCATCCCTTAACCGATGGCACTAATAATTGGCGTGATCCATCGGCTTTTGCTAAATCGATAGCAATACCTAAGTTGATATGTTCGGGATGGCCAACGGCCGGCTTTCCATCTATCTCGCCAAAGAAAGCATTCATCTCGGGCATCGCGTGAACTGCCTTAATCATTGCGTATGCGATTATGTGAGTAAAAGATGTTTTTCCACCGCGTGCCCGCTTAAGGTGGTTATTGATCACAATTCGGTTATCAATCATTAACTTAGCGGCAATTGCACGAACCGATGTGGCAGTTGGGACTGTAAGTGAAGCTTCCATACTTTGAACAACACGTGCCGATACTCCGCGAATAGGCACAAGTGTTGAAGCACTTGGCGTGGCTAATACCGGAGCTGTTTTAACAACTGGATCTGCCGGAGTTGGTTGTGGCGAAGCAGTATCTCTAATAATTGGTTGTTGAACTGGAATCTGCTGCACGGGAATCTGCGCTGACTTAGGAATTGGGGGAACTGGTTTTGAGAGTGCTGGAGAGGGTTGATTTGATGATGGGGCGTTTGAAACCGGAGCGCTGCCGGGTTTATTTGCCTTAAAGTACTCAACCCACTTCGGGTCAACAGATGTTGGGTCGGCCACATACTGCTCGTACATTTCATCGACGAGCCAATCATTTGCCCCAAAATCCTGTGCCGACACTGGCGAACCCCTTCTGCGTAGAACGGGGGCAAGCCTATCGGCAGTACGGCCCAATTCTAAATCAGAAATTGGTACTTACGACACGTAATAACGTAAATAAGCGCGATTTCGGCTAATTCCTGAGAGAGATTATTTACTCGGGAGTGGAGCGAAGTGCCATTGCAAATTTAGCAGTGGGAAGAGTGATCAACGAAATTGCGAATATTCTGAGACTGGCATCGATCTGATAAGCGAAAACACTTAAAGCAATGAGGTTGACTAACACAGCAGCTGAGAGTCTGACAGAAACACAAATCAATGAAGAAATCCTATTATAAACTGGCTTCTATATAATACAACCTCGCAGGAGATATTGACTTTAGAGGGTAATTATACTTACTACACAATTTCAAAAAGTCCAGGTATAAACTCCGATAGAGAAAGATGGCAGGTTACGCATAGCTCAGGTGTCTGGCACTCTTGAAGTACAAAGAAATATTAAGCAATTGTCTGTAAGTCAAATATTCTGACACATTAAAATGTTGAAACCTTTAGTGCCCAAGAATTTCCAAATTAATCCAATTAGCGAAATCTTCTACAGGTAAAACTTTTACATCGGATGTAAGAACAAGTGGAGTTAGCAGGCTCATACTTGTAACTACAACCGGAAGTACAACCCAGTCGTTCATATCCTCGGTAATATTATAATGAGCCAAGAAGGATTTAAGATTTTCCATTATCCAGTTAACGCGATGAGCAAGTCTCTCAACCGCGCTGTGCTTGTCGCTAAATATTTTCAATGCTTCATTTACTAACTCCATTGGAGTTCGAGCCATTTCAAAATCTTTAGTTTCTACCACCAAAATCAATTTTTTGGATGGTTGAATTCCCAAAACATCAATGTCGCCGAGATCCTCTCCTTTGTTCGACACCATCGGCTTTCCTGCTATTTTCGAAACCCTAATCTTGGTCAAGAAAAAACCTGTCGACGTGAGAGCTTCTCCAACAATAACTTCAAATTCTCGGTTCCGTTGTTGCTTAATTTTTCCGAGCAAAGCTTTCATGGGATCCGAACGAGCTCTGTGTCTCGCTGAATAAACTAGTTCAATCCAATATCTTCCCACTGTCCAAAGACGGCGCGGACCCCACACTAAAATCGTCTCTCCGTTTTTGCCGTTAGAAATTATAATAGGTCTTCGAATATAAGACCATTCACGATTGTATCGCCAGGGGTAATCATCAGGTTTCGGTGACAGGAAATTTAATCGAGGTCCGAGTGTTAAGTGTTCCAAAAAAGCCTCAATCTTGGTTTGGGACCAGCCCAGTGAATTTGAAAGATGTGCTTTGACTTCAGTTAGCGATGCTTCATATGGCTCTTTTAGGCCATTCGTATCACCTAGTGAAATCATTTCTCCGATTGCTTGGGCAAATTCCATAAAAGTAAAACCAAACTCCGACAGCATTGCACTATCAATTGTAGATTCAGAAATAACGTTCATCGATTGTTTCTCTAGTCGCGATTCTTTCCCAAGAATGATTTTCTCCTGCGATGTAGCGTAAGAAAAAAGTAGGGCTTTCGTTCCTAGTTGGTATCTTTCGTTTCGAGATGTACCCAACCTCCCAGAGGGAAGTATTGACAGTTCACTTTCTGAAAGTCCGTATTTGAGCGCGTCCGAATGCGTCCCTCGCTGCACGATTTCCGCCGAAAGCGCAAGTAAGTAATCATATTTTTCCAAAGTAATTGGGTGAACGCCGCTGGGTTGTGTCGCTGACACATACTCAATTAAAAATCGATTCGCTACAACAGCTTCGACGTGATTCAGATGTTCTCTGGTGAGTCTTTCGACCAACTGGCTAGTACCACCAAAGCAGGCTACTCGAGAGGACATGATTAGTAAGCGAAATGCTTCATTCCGAATCAGCGCTTCGTCCTTAATCATTAAATATTGAATCAACCCTTCTGGCGATAATCCCGATATGGCATCCTTCAATAAATCGAATGTGTGTGAAACAACTCTATTCAAGATTGCTGTTCTCTCACTGCTCTGTATTGGACCTATCTGAATATCCTCACTTAGCAACCAGTCGCCCAAGTCATCTAAAACAACTGCTGTAACAGCGTTCTGGATAAAACGTGGTGAAGGTAATTGACCAGCTCGCAGTAAGACTTCATTGAAAGATGACAGTCGAAGTATTCTCTTATTTCCAATTGGTGCTAACTCCTCTAAAAGAGAAGCCGAATTTTCAGTCGTGTTTTTTGAAAGAATATTAAGTGAGTTTAGAAGGTGCGAGAGTATGCTTCTATCCGCATCATTTTCTTCAGACCCCATTTCAATAAGTCCAACAGATGAAACATCAATCCAAAGATGCCCTGGTTCCAATTTTCGTAAAGTGACCCATTCACTTTCTTGATTCTTCTCGAAAACACCATTTAGGGCATTTTTCCATTCATCTGGCTTTGAAAGCGAAATGTCAATGTCAAGATGCCCAGTTGCACTTACCACCTTAGTAATTAGTTCAGGCGATCTGATGGCTATTTGCCACATCCAAAAAACATAGGCTTCAAGAAGATTCCGAGTAATTTCCAAAAGTGCGGGGTCAATTTTATTGGAGGCACCAACCCAAATGTTCCAATCCAGACCTTCCACCAAAAATAGATCGCGGTCTCCTACTATTTGGGTAGTGTAGATGGGTGCGATATCAACACCGTACAACGCATGAACCATGACAAATGATTTTCCATTTGGACTTTGAACTAAATGATGATCGTAGCGCTTATGGGCTTCTACTCTAAGCGGCAAGCCATAACCAACGGCAATAGTCATACCACTCGGTTTCTTTTCATCACTTAAATAGTAACTATTGGCATTTTGTCTATAGCACGCAAATCTATCTAACTTCGACCAAGACAACACATTTGTTTCCTCATCCAATTTCGAATCCGCCTCTGCAAATCGCCAGAGAAATAATGGGTCTGAGCCTTCAAGTTCAATCATTACTTGCAATTCGTCTAGAGATAAAACCATAACTGGTCCAGGGTTCTTCATAGATTCAAAACCAATGGAAACATCTCTTCCAATCCCTTCAAATACAACAAGTCGAAGCGTATTTGTATTAGCAACGTTAATTTCACCTTGAGGATCAATCACATTCTGAACTCTTCTCCCGAGATCTTCTATTTTCCAGGCTCCAAATGGATTGTCACTCGAGTAATTTGAAAAGTCATCTGTGACAACAAACAGATCAATAACTTTATCGTCAATCAAAATAAATTTTCGTCGACTAACAAGAGGATCACTGAATTCTTCATTAACACCGATTTCGCGTCCACCTAGCAAGTAAATTAGAGAGCTTGCCTCGTTCAAGACTTGTTCTCTAAAAGTTGTTGCCAACAATTCGCCACAACCTTGCTTAACCGATTCAACAATGTAATGATGACGTAGTGAAGCGGCAAGTTCACCTGGATTCGTGATGATAATTCCATCACCTGTAAACAGAAACGGCCTCAAAATAAGTTGATAATCAATTGACATATTTAAGACCAGTGGATGACCACCCTCTATAACCGAAAGCCTACGTACTACTGGAATACCTGTGCTCGGAAAGAGTTCGCTCAACTCTCCTAAACTAAACGTAACAGCAGCCTTCAATTTCGCTAATGAATCTTGCTCTGGTACTTGCACTGTATTGGAGTGTGAATCAAGCGGGGCAAGTCCCCGTTTAATACCGCTACGTATGCAGACTTTGTCGCTGAGTCCCAATAGGATCATCTCTAAAAGATGAGCTGCGGAACGATATTCGTCACTTAGTTTGTTACCTGTTTTACTGAATATTGCTTTCGATAATAGTTTTGCAGTATGACCAGATTTTTCCGTGAGTCCTTGAATCACTCTGCGTGGACCGAGGGTAGTTGGAATCTCGACAGAATAAAGATCTGAGTAGGGATCTTCTAATTCTCGAATTTCAAATCCATTGACTAATGAGTGATTTAGCAAACTCCGCAACTTACTTGGGCTGACTGCTTGAGTGTGCCCACTATTTGGCAATGAAACTCCAATCAATGCAAGTCGTTGTAGGCGAATCAAGAAACCCATATTTTCGGGGACAAGTTGCAATGCGGCTGCAGTTGCAGCTAAGTTCGCACCATTTAACCCAGTCCAAGGTTTCCGCAATAGCGCTGTCTCCGACATTTAAACCCCCTTCCAACAAGAGTATTGCAGTGAAGGGACAATTAGTTCCCATTGCAGTAGTAATTGATTTATAATTGCAGACTGAACTATTTTACTGAAGTGCGAAATAGTTTTGATCTCCCTAAGGTGATTAAAAACCTACAATACAAATTACTCAGGAATTGCCCGAAGAGCTGCCACCACTGTGGCCAGTGCAAGTGCGGCCAAAGGAATTGCGACAAACCAGAGCCCTGCTTGCACCTGATAAGAGACCACCCCGAGCGCGATCAAATTAGCAAGTACGGCTGGGGCTCGACCGAAGTACTTCCCTCGGCGATATCCAGCTGCTGATGCCGCTAAGCCGGCACTTCCGAGAACGATAAAAAGTAGTTCACCCAAAAGAGGTGAAAGTTCAAAACTATCGGCCTTGATTGTTAGAACGATTAGCCACACACCTACAGCGGCAATCAATACCGCTTCGACAATCAATAGGGATGCCACTACTGCGCGGGCCTTAGCTGCTTTGGAAGGATCTTGTGCCATGGAAGAGAGATTAACCCATTTGAGCAAGAACACCCCGCTTTTCTCCCACGATGGAATTCGCGATAGATATGTCAAGCACCTAGATTGCGCTAGGGGTGCTCTCTGTATGCCGAGCAGACATTTTCGATTTTGTATCCAAGAAACGTGATTGACTAAGAAATCCACCTCAAGTGCTATTCAAGGGCAAAATAAAAGTTCTTCCAAAATCATCCGTATACCGAATAGCAAGGATTTGGCTAAAGGGGCCATCAAAAGTTAAGAGGCATTACTCATCTTCACCTGAAGTTATCCCTGTTCGAACTTCAAACTCCTTTATCCTTTATGGTATCCACGGGAAATCGCGTGCGATGAGGAGTTCGAACTTCTCATTTAAATGGGTGTTTTGCATTGACACCTTCTTACATACAAAATTATTTTTTAATGCCAAATCATGTAACTCCGAAGCATCATTGTAAGTAAGCAAAGGGTCACCGAGCAGGTTGGATGAAATTTTGAACAATTCGTCATGATCTAATTGCGAGAATTTATACAGGCGCTTTCCAGCTTTTGTTCCACCTGCAGTGTACGGCGGATCAATGAATACACAAGAATTTGATGAATCATATTTCGATATCAATTCAATCCCGTCACATTCAACAAAAGTGATTTTGTGTGCAAACTCTGATATAGCACGTATGCGAGCCGAGAGCGTTTGAGGATACCACCGTGAAGTAATCCCTTTTCCGTTTTCGCCGTTCTTCATTACTCCTGAACCAGGAGCCATGATTCCGCCGTGGGAGGTTCGATTTCTTAGTATAGTTTGCAGCGCTCGGCGCTTAGTGCTCCTTGGAGTCACCGAAAGTTCATCAACCAAATTTTGCGATGTAAGCTCAAAATCAAGAATTGATGTCGCTAACCATTCCGAGTCAGATGACAAAATGGTATGCCAAACTGCTGCTACCTCCGGGTCTAACTCCGCCATGACAATAGAATCCGCAAACCCCTCTGAAGCTGCCAACAATGAAATACTTCCTCCACCAGCAAAAGGTTCTATAAGAATTTTTGGCTTTTGATATGCAAGCCACTTACGGGCTGTCGGAATTAGCCATGTTTTACCGCCAGGGTATCTAAAAGGCGATCTTTGAGGAACCGAGGATACGTTTACGGGCTTGGAACTTTCTTCTGTTAGTAACTCGAGTTGAATCGCTGAGGGTTTCATAATCTCCTCAACTTACCATCCAGGTACGTCATGAAATCTTCCAGCAGGGCAGGCTGTGGAGTATTAATAATGTCTATCATGTCAAGAAATTTGCAATAAATTGTTTTGGATAGCTTAAGATTGAATTTATTTTCTCCATTTGGATGCAGTTCATAGATAAACCATGCTAAATCTGCTTCCTCCTTTAAGCACGTGGGAAATGTGGGAATAGTTTCGAAAAATGGCTTGTCTATGACAATTGCCTGCTTCTTTCCCCAACTTTGCAAGATCCCGCCTTTATACGCAACTTGCGGAATGAGTCTCTTTCGAGAGGAGGATAAAAAATCTGGCCTTGGATAGTAATTTCCTTTCCAGGGTTGCTCCATAAAGAGTTCTGGGTTTTTCATAAATGCTTTGAAGGGTTCTCTAACATTGCCGGATATGTAAACAGCTTGGATTTCTACCGAGCCGAAATCAATAATCTTCCTATCCTCATCGAGAAGCGCAATAACGAGGTCAATATTTCCGGCGCTTTTCCCATGAATATCGTCGAGTCTTACTTCCGGTATTAGCGCCCAATTATCATTGCCAGGGAAAAAGAACTCCGATACCTCTTCCGCGATTATCATATCCTCTTTGAATCTAACTGGACATGTGATGACTAGATTTTGATTGACATCCCGGACGGAACACACTCCTAGGGGATCATTTGCTTTATCTTTTGTGCAAAGATTTGAAGAAAACGGACAATTATTACTTTCTCTTTCCAGCTTCGCTTTCGGAGATGTATCTTCCGCCATAAGTCCAAAAACTTCACCTAAGGGTTGATTCACGGAAAGAATGTATCAGCACCGTCCTAATAATCCCTTCTATTACATTTTGATTTGGGAACCACACAAATTCCACTAGGTATTTCGTGGAATTCAACTAGCCCCTTTATTGGCACTATCACGTTATCTCTACTGAGTCCTTTGGTCTCTGCGGCGTGAAAGATGGATGCTCCAGTAATTCTCGCACAGCCCCAGAATGTATTAGACGATTACTTCTTTGTTGGCTTCTTTGAAGAGACTATTGATTCAACACCGCGTACTAACCCGTCAAGGTTTAGGGACATTGGATGCGCTTCGCAGTACCCGCTCCAATCCGCTGCTAAAAGGACAAACCACGACGAGTACCGCTCGTACGCTTTCAATCCACGATCAGAGATCATCCATGCCAGCGGGACTTCATCCCATCGGCCAGGGTCCCCCTGATAGATCGTCGAACCCTTTGGGTGCTCAATAGCATTGCGCACTCTCAACATCTCGGTAAGCCCCTGGTAGCCGGCATCACTTTGATGATTGTTGAGCCCGATTAGTTCCGTTGCCTTCCTCAATCTCTCGGTCGCAACTTCTGATTCGTAGTTGGCATCCTTCCAACTCTCCATCGACTGTGCCAGGTACTGCACTGATCTGACTGCGTGCGAGACCATGTCCGCGCCAGCGCCGTAGATTCGCACTAGTAGATCAAGGTTTGTGATCGTTCTTGTATTGGAAGTGCCTAGAGGGATGTCAAAAACCTCCTGTTGTAACTGCTTCAACTCGTCTGCGGCAACGTTAGTGAGGTGTTTCTCAAAATCCCAAAAGAACGGCCAGTGATAGGCGATCCCACCCCACGGATCATGCACAAGGTTCTGAGTATAAATAACCGTGGCACCAGCGGCATGGTCTTTCGCCAATGTTGGATTGCCTCGCAGTCTTGTCCTACGCCCCATGTTTATTCTCCTTTGTATTTGCCAAACCTACGGCAAGTAACCTGCAAAGTGGGGCTTTCGGCTTTGCCGAAATTGAGAGCTTTCTGGGTTTGGACGAAAGTTTTTTTAGGCTTGAACGATCATAAAAGCAATTCGAAATTACGCCAAAAAATATTAGTTAGTACGCCACGAAGTCAAAGATGGGAAATCCCTTCTCCCACAAATTTGCTATTAAATCCAATAAATGCCCTTCGTCATTAATGACGTTGTGACAACTTCAAATACCTATTCCATATAAAGAGTGATTGCGAATTGCGTTGAACTCCGAATTCCAATCCGATGGATTCGCGCTTAACAAGGGAGGCGGCGGATTATTTTGTGGCCATTGAATGAGATCGACTAACTCGTTTGACTTTAGAAAGATGGCAGGCAGAAGAATCTCGACAATTGCAAGTGATTTCACATGAGCATTCGATTCAGGATCCAGAAATCCAAGGCAACCCATTAGTCCGAGTGCGCTTTGATGTTTGATAAAGGAAGCTGACGCGTTATGAGACAATCGAATCAAATAGTCCTCTCGCGCATTCGCAATTTTTGTGAAACCCGAAGGTTGCTCGTGCACTGTATTCCTGAATTCTCTAAGCAAACTGAGAAGTTCTTTCATGCCACTATTCTGATAGTAATTGTACGCGTCTACAGAATTGCTTTCTAATTTTCTCTCAAATATTGAATTTTGGAATTTACAGTTAAAGTCAGAAACTTCAAAAGATAGGGCGGAGTTAATGGCCTTTGCAATGCAGTCAAAAAGACCAACTCCAAACAAGGCAAACGTCTCAAATGAAGTTACAGGCACCATGCCAAGCGAGTTATCTTTATTCATTTGATAAATTGCCAAATCGTCCCGAATTCGTAAAAGTTGCTCTGCACGCTGTAGCGCGCCCTTCAGCAGTTCTTGCCAATCGCCACTTGAATTGCCGTAAATTGAAAAAGAAACCACCCTGTCCATCAAGTATCGAACCTCAAGGAATTCCGACCAAGCACGATCCGCCTCTAACGTCGCTCTTCCATTCGCGAAGTAAACTATTCGGTCTTGAAGCCTCATATAGAGACCTAGGAACCCGAGTGCCTCTAATTCATTCAATATAAAGGTTGCACGAAGATTTTGGTGTGCAAGTAAAAATGAATCCCGAGTAACGAATATGTTGTGATGTAGAGAAGCGCTTCCCAAGTATGCCAATAAAGAAGTATCTGACGCGGGCTCTCGAATCGCAGTGGCGTCTTGCCAATCTTTGCAGATCTTTACATAATTTGAATAACCCCAAATTCCAGAATTATGGGTTGAATCGATTTTTCTTTGGAACACTTGCAAGTTATCAGACTCGTCCAAATCGCCAAAGTTTACACAGTACTCACCGGCTTTCAATTCATCCCCTATCAAGGATCCATGGACATCTCGATATGAGTATGTATTGATATTCTCAATATTTGTGAGCTCGCGGAGGAAGTCGAGAGGGGGGGAATTACTGGATTCGAGAGATGGATCAAATATGACAGTTAAGGGTTCTAAGACAAGTTTAGAATCAAAAAGATTAATGTGTGAGGGAATGTCACTCTTCTGCTTTGAGAATTTTTCCCACATAAAATTCCTTCCTTGACTGATTAAACCGCTTTCATGAAAGCATTGGTGACAATCTTTCGTCCTTCCTTTTTACTGAGAAGAATCCCGCCTGCTGGATACAATACTCAATAATAGTGGATTGGGTCTAAGGCGAATTTGTGTTACCCCTTCCGCAGTTTGCTTTGATAGCGAACCCACACAATTCATCAACAAGAGCTACTCTTACCAAACAACTGAGTGAACCTCACTCAAGCCTCACATAAAGGAAACCGAAATGACTCAAGAGTTCAAATCTTGGGAGATTTACCAAGGCAAGGACGGGAAGTCCCTGCTCCCACACATAGGTCAAGCATTGTTATTGAAGACACTTAGCTGAAATTGAGAATTAGTCAACAATTTTCGTGGTTCCAACTTTATTGCACTTGCTTCCAGGAACAGCTCCACTACTTGGCGTTATTGAGAAAACGGATGAAAACAACAGCGCCATTACGAATAGGACGGTCGGCCTTTTCATAAGTTGATAAAATCAATCGTGTCAATACTTCCGTCATCTGGTAAAAGTTTTTTTTGGGTTACTTTAAATCACCGATGTAGTACATTGACAATGCGTTATCTTGCTCGGATTTATGCTGGTCCCTTAATGCAGCTGCCCCATCAACACCACACATAACCAACACTAGGGATCCCCCGCCTGGGTGTTCTGGTAGCCATTTACTCAGGTCG